>RFMT01000388.1 GCA_009927565.1 Acidimicrobiia bacterium | reverse complement strand
CCACACTTTCTCGCCTGAGCAAGTGAAATGGTTCAAAGCCGGCAGCGCACTCAACGTCGTTCGCGAAAAAGTCAAACGCTCCAAAAAATAGGCCCTGAAACGGGAAAGGCCCCGCTCTTTGGCGGGGCCTCTCAACCTTTAACTAAAGCACTTGGGGGAAGCGCTCTAGCCGTTCTAGATAAGCCTTGGGGGAGGTCTTATCTGTGATGTTTTAATTATGCCTCATCGGCCACCTATATCTCAAGGCGAACGGCACGATACCCCCTATCATTTTTAGAGATGGAACTCCGCCAGCTTGAAGTACTTATTTCAATTGCCGACCACGGGTCGTTCTCTGGCGCCGCCCGGGCTTTATCCACAGTTCAAAGCAACGTCTCGGCTCACATTTCGCGCCTTGAAAAAGAGCTCACCACATCGCTTGTAGATCGCTCGTCGGGTCGCCTCACCGAAGACGGCGAACTCGTCGTCGAACGCGCTCGCCGCGTACTCAACCAGATTCAAGACATCGCCGCCGATGTGCACTCGAAAGATTCAGAGGTCGAAGGCGAAACACTTTTAGGCTGCATCGGCACGACGGGTCGCTGGCTGATGCCAAAGTTTCTGCCGCAACTCGCCACGCAATTTCCGAAAATTCGAGTCACCATCGCCGAAGGCAGCACGCTCAATTTAATTCCACGTCTTTTGAATGGATCACTTGACGCGGCGATTTTGCACCTTCCAATTGAAGATGACAATTTGCTTTCAACACCTCTATTCGCCGAAGACCTAGTGCTTCTTGTGCATGCAGATCACGAATGGTCGAAACTGCAAACGATCACGATCAAAGAACTTTCTTCGCGACCGTTGCTGCTGCCACCAAAAAATAATTCGCAGCGAAAGATTCTCGATCGTGCGGCTGGTGCGCAACGTCTCGTCTTGACTCCACAAGCCGAAATCGACGGAGTTCGTCTTTTGACTTCACTGGCCTTCGAGGGTTTTGGTGCCGCAGTTGTGCCCGCCACCGCCGCACCGGGCTGGATCAAAGGCGAATTCAAACGTGTCGCGATTCCTGAATTGCCACGACGAGTTGTCGGTCTCGTGCAACGCGCTCGCCCACTGCCAAGCAAATCGACGTCGGCGATTACAACTCTCATTCGCGAGGTCGTAACTAAATATGGCGACAAACAGCCTGGCATTCACATCGGCAAAGAAGCATTCCCGCTGAATCGCAAGCCATAACTAGTCTTGATGCCGTGACAGTCCATCTTCAACGCGCAGTCAAGGGTGCTGCAGCCGCCGAAGTTCGCTGGCTCGAAAACATCTCGCGACGAGTGGTCTGGGTTGATGTCGACGAAACCGTGCGACGTGGCGCACTGAGCGCTGAAGCCTCTGGCGTGATTGCCCACGCCGCAGACACCGCGCGCGAAAAGGGCTTGCCACTAATCATGAGTCTCGGCAGTTCTGGCGCCGACATCGTCGAAGGTGTCGCCGCACTTCACGGTTGGGGTCTCGCGGCAAAAGCAATTGCCAAATGTTCTGGATATGTTCCGATTTTTACGGTGGTCACTGGCCCCGCAGTTTCTGGGCCCGCTCTATTAATCGGCCTGAGCGACATCGTGATCATGACAAGCGAGGCATATGCATTTGTCACCGGCCCGACAATGGTGGCTGAGTTCACCGGTGTAGTTATCAGCAACGATGAACTCGGTGGATCAGACATCCACGCGAAGCAAAGTGGTGTCGCACACCTTGTTGTCTCCGATCGCCAAACAGCATTTGCCGAAGTCGAACACGTACTGTCGTTTTTGCCCGACAATGTAAATGAGATTGCCGCAGCGGTAGCAACTTCAGATGTGGTCGATCGACTGACGCCCGAAGCAGGCGCGCTGATTCCAGAAAATCCAACTGGTGCCTACGACGTCAAGGCGGTAGTTCGGTCGATTGCCGACGACGGCTACCTGCTTGAATTACGCGAGCGATGGGCGCCAAACATTGTCACTGGTCTGATTTCGATCGGTGCACAAAGTGTCGGCGTAGTCGCCAATCAACCGATGAATCTGGCTGGCACTCTTGACATTCAAGCCTCACAAAAAGCTGCGCGCTTCGTTGCCTTTTGCGACGCGTTTAATATTCCAATTTTGACACTTGTCGATACGCCGGGTTTTTATCCAGGCAAAGATCTTGAATGGCGAGGCATGATTCGTCACGGTGCACAGCTCGTTTTTGCATACGGGCGCGCAACAGTGCCGCGCGTATGCGTCATCTTGCGCAAAAGTTACGGCGGTGCATACATCGTCATGGACTCAAAAGAGATGGGCAACGATATTTGCCTGGCGTGGCCAACTGCCGAACTCGCAGTTATGGGCGCGGGTCAAGCGGCTGCAATTTTGCAGCGTCGTGCAACACCCCAAGAGCGTCAAGAATTTGAACGTGACTATGTAGAGCGCTTATTGAACCCATACATTGCTGCTGAGCGTGGCTATGTAGACAGCGTGATTGACCCCGCAGAAAGTCGCCGAGAGATCGCCGCCGCACTCGCGATGCTTAGCGATAAACGTGAAAAGTTGCAAAAGCGTAAACACGACAACACACCTCTATAACAGTCTCAAAAACTGGTCGTGCGACTAGATTGAATGCGGGACTGGAAGATCCCACAACAAATAAAGGACACCACAATGGCTGAAACAATCACCATTATTGATGACCGGACTGGTAAGAAAGTTACTGTTCCGATTCGAGATGGAGTTTTCCCGTCGACCGCTCTGCGCGAACTTGACCCAGACTTGCGAATTTACGATCCAGCTTTTTTGTCAACTGCGGCATGCGCCTCGTCGATCACCTACATCGACGGCGAAAAAGGAATTTTGCGTTATCGCGGCTACCCGATCGAACAATTGGCAGAAAAATCTAATTACCTCGAAGTTGCTTACTTGTTGCTGAATGGTGAACTACCGAACTCTGACCAACTCAAGAAGTGGACATACGACGTAACTCATCACACGATGATCCACGAAAACATGCGCAAGCGTTTTGTTGATGGCTTCCACTATGACGCCCACCCGATGGGCATGTTCATCTCGGCAATCGCCGCCCTCGGCACTTTTTATCCCGAGTCAAAAGAAATTTTTGCTCCGGGCGCACTCGATAAACAAGTTCTTCGTCTAATTGCCAAAGTTCCGACAATTGCGGCGATGTGTCACCGCTTCAGCATGGGTCTGCCTTTCGTTTCACCGAACAACTCGATGAGCTATTCAGAGAATTTTTTGAACATGATGTTCAAACTTGGCGACGATCACGTTGTTGATCCACGGCTTACAAAGGCCATGGATCTTCTGTTCATCTTGCACGCCGACCACGAGCAGAACTGTGGCACAACTGCAATGCGTGTCGTTGCGTCATCGCACGCCGACCCATTCAGCGCAATGTCGGCGGCATCTTCAGCGCTTTACGGCCCGCTTCATGGCGGGGCCAACGAAGCGGCAATCAACATGTTGCACGAAATCGGCAACATAGGCAACGTTGAATCTTTCATCAAGTCAGTTAAAGCCGGCAACGGACGCTTGCAGGGTTTCGGTCACCGCGTTTATAAGAACTACGACCCTCGTGCATCAATCATCAAAAAGGCTGCCTATGACGTTTTCGATGTAACCGGCAAGAACCCGATGCTTGATATCGCACTGAAACTTGAAGAAGTTGCTCTTAACGACGACTATTTCATCTCGCGCAAACTTTATCCAAATGTTGACTTCTACTCTGGCTTGATTTATCAGGCGCTCGGTTTCCCGATCGACATGTTCACGGTTCTGTTTGCAATTCCGCGCACTGTCGGCTGGTTAAGCCACTACAACGAACTACTCAAAGATGATGCTCAAAAAATTAGTCGCCCGCGCCAGTGGTACACAGGCGTCGATCAACGCGACTATGTCGCAATCAGCAAACGTCAATAACAATTTTGCCAGTGTTGGCGTTGCTCTCCATTAATTGGTGAGCTTCAACTATTTGATTTAATTCAAATCGGCGGTCGATCACTGGTCGCATCTTGCCAACCGCGAAAAGCGGCATCATTTCGGCGATAAATCGTTGCGTGACGGCGATCTTTTCGTCGACAGGTCGCGGGCGCAACACAGTGCCCATCAGTCGCGCGCGTTTAGGCATCAAAGCACCGATATTGAATGCTGTTGAACCACCACCCATTAACCCGACTTGCACGATCGTGCCCTTGAGCGCGAGCGCAGAAACGTTGCGGTTCAAATAATCTCCGCCAATTACATCAAGAATTGCCGTCACGCCTTTGCCGTGGGTGGCCTGCATCGCAACTTCGACAAAATCTGCAGTCTTATAGTCGATTGCCAAGTCGGCACCTAGTGCCAAGCACGCATCACGTTTGCCGGCCGAGCAAGTTACAACAACATAAGCACCGATTGCTTTGCAAATCTGAATTGCAGCGGTACCAACACCCGAGGCGCCAGCATGAACAAGTGCCCATTGACCTGCCTGCAAGTTCGCTTGACAAACGAGCGCGTCCCAGGCGGTGATGAAAACTTCAGGTATCGCCGCTGCATTCGCCAAACCAATATTTTGCGGCACGGTTATTGCCTGCATCTCTGGCACAACGAGATACTCGGCATACGCGCCTCCGCTTACTATGCCCATGACTTCGTCGCCGACATTCCAATTCGTTACCGAGTCGCCACACGATTCAACCGTGCCTGAAAATTCAAGACCAGGAATATCGTGCGCACCCGGAAACGGATCTGGATACAGACCCCGTCGTTGCATCAAGTCGGCGCGATTTAGAGATGTCGCTCGCACCTTGACCAAAATCTCGTCGTGTTTCGGTGTTGGCTTTTCTACTTCTTTGATGCTGAGCACGTCGGGGTCACCATATTTGGTGATTACAACGGCACGCATCAACTATTTCGCCATCTTTTCAATTAGACGACGATCGACCGCAGCCAAAAACTGCTGGGTCGTCAACCACGGTTGGTTTTTCGACACCAGCGCCGCCAAATCTTTGGTCATCTCGCCGCCTTCAACAGTCTCAACACACACGGTTTCAAGTTTCTCGGCAAATTCGATAACTGCAGGCGTATTGTCAAGTTTGCCGCGATGTATCAAACCGCGCGTCCACGCAAAAATTGACGCAATCGAGTTCGTCGAAGTCTCCAGACCCTTTTGATGATCGCGATAGTGACGCGTCACCGTGCCGTGAGCGGCTTCAGACTCGAGCACTCGACCATCTGGCGTTGTCAAAACTGAAGTCATTAAGCCCAGCGAGCCGAAGCCTTGAGCCACAATGTCTGACTGAACATCGCCGTCGTAGTTTTTGCATGCCCATACGTACCCGCCTTCCCAACGCATCATGCAGGCGACCATGTCGTCGATCAATCGGTGTTCGTAAGTCAACTTGCGCTTGTCAAACTCGCTTCTGAACTCTGTGTCGAATATTTCTTGAAAAATATCTTTAAAGCGACCGTCATAGGCCTTCAAAATCGTGTTTTTTGTACTCAAAAACACCGGATAGTTGCGTTGTAAGCCGTAATTAAATGAAGCGCGAGCAAAGCTGCGAATCGATTCATCAAAGTTGTACATACCCATCACCACGCCTGAGCCTTTAAAGTCGGCGACTTTCATCTCAACTGGCTTACTGCCGTCTTGTGGAACATACGTCATCGTCACTGTTCCCGCACCTGGCACCTTGAAGTCGGTCGCCTTGTATTGGTCACCGTGAGCATGACGACCAATAACGATTGGCTTACTCCAGTGCGGCACCAATTTCGGAATGTTCTTGCAGATGATCGGCTCACGAAACACAACCCCATCCAAGATGTTGCGAATCGTTCCGTTTGGTGATTTCCACATTTGCTTCAAATTGAATTCTTTAACCCGAGCTTCGTCGGGGGTTATCGTTGCGCATTTCACGCCGACACCGTGTTTCAAGATTGCATTCGCTGCATCAATTGTCACTTGGTCGCCTGTTGCATCACGACTCTCGATGCCCAAGTCGTAATAGTCGATGTTTATGTCGAGGTAGGGCAAGATCAACCGATCCTTAATGAACTTCCAGATGATTCGTGTCATTTCGTCGCCGTCAATATCAACAACCGGATTTTCAACTTTGATCTTGCTAGCCATCTGTCTCCACCATTTTCGTAAATCTGCTAATTCTTATTCGCTTATAAGTTACTTGTAGCGTACAACCTGATGGATTTCGCGTGGACATCCGAACAAATCGCATTGCGTGAAAAAGCTCGCATGGTCGCAAACGATGCGGTTAACAAATATGGTCGATTCAATGACACATGGATGAACGGATACTCGCGAGAGTTCTCTCGCGAACTCGCCAAACATAAATGGATTGGCATGACATGGCCCGTCGAATACGGCGGTGGCGGCCGACCACCAATTGAACGACTTATTGTCGGCGAAGAAATGATCAGTGCGGGCGCACCAATCGCTGCTTCTTGGTTCGCTGACCGCCAAATGGGCCCGGCACTAATTAGTTATGGCAACAAAGCCCAACAAGATGCGTTTTTGCCACAAATGTTGTCGGGCGAAACAACTTGGTGCATTGGCATGAGCGAACCAAACTCGGGTAGCGACCTTGCATCGTTGAAAACTTTTGCCGCCCGCGATGGTGACGAATTCGTGATCAACGGCCAAAAAATCTGGACCAGTTTCGGCGAACTCGCCGACTATTGCTATCTCATCTGTCGAACCAGCAGTGAAGGTTCGCCTCACGAAGGCATCAGCGAAATCATTGTGCCGATGAATACGCCAGGTATTGAAGTTCGCACAATCAAAGACATGACTACGAACAGTCATTTCTGCGAGGTCTTTTACACAGACGTGCGCGTGCCGGCTTCAAATTTGGTCGGCGCACTTGGTGGTGCATTCAAACAAACAATGCGCCAACTCGAACACGAGCGTGGCGGCATTGATCGACTCGTTTCTAATCATGCCCTCTACAAAATGGCCCTCGAGCACGCCGACCGCAAAGATCCACTAGTGCGCCAAGAAATCGCCGCGCTTGAAACCGGCTATCGCATCGGGCGCATTTTGGTGATTCGCGAAGTTCTGCGACAAGCACCTGGTGGTTTCTCGGCGGCAACCAAGTGCTTTTGCACCGAGCACGAGTGGCGAGTCGCTCAATTCGTCAACAAAGTTTTCGGCGCCAATGCCTTGCTTTGGAACGACATAACTCAGGGTCTCGCCTATGCATCGGCCTACACGATTATGGGCGGCACGTCGAACGTGATGCGCAACATTCTCGGCGAACGCACCCTCGGCCTCCCCCGCGAACCCAAATGAATCGAGTCGATACTTAAGACTCAGTACAAATCGTTTATTCTCGTCGTATGGCAACGCATCCGCTTGAGTTGTCGGCGCGAGTTATTGAATCGGGCATTGTTGACGAACCGCTAAATCGTGTCACGAACGAAATTACCGAACTCGCCGAGAACTTAGCGATCGTCGAAAGTTTTAGCCATAGCGCGGTATTCGACACGGGCGATGGACTGATGTGTTTCGATGCATCAGGTGCAGGTAGCGGTAAAGACGTCGTCAAGTCAATTCGCTCGTGGCGCAAAGACAGAATCTCAAATCTGATTTACACCCACGGCCATGCTGATCACATCGGCGGAAGTTTTGCCTTTGCGGCCGACGCAACCGAACACAACTTTCAAAAGCCTCACGTAATCGGCCACGAAAATGTCAGCACCCGCATCGACCGCTACGAACAAACGAGTGATTGGAATATTCGCATCAACCAGCGCCAATTCGGTGGCATCCGCAGTGACATGGGCTTGAACATCGGCGAAAATCTGCAGCGGTTTTTGCCCCGCTCGACAATGCGACCCGATCAAACTTTCCGCGACACTCACACTTTCACTGCAGGATCGACCAAAGTCGAATTACATCACGCCCGCGGTGAAACAGACGACCACTTGTGGGCTTGGTTGCCCGACAAAAAATGGCTGTTCGCCGGTGACTTCGTAATTTGGAACTACCCCAACGCTGGCAATCCACAAAAAGTGCAACGTTACGCGTTCGAGTGGGCACAAGCATTGCGACGAATGATCGCTCAAGGCCCCGAATTGCTCGTGCCAGCCCACGGTTTGCCGATAGAAGGCAAGAAACGAATCGCAATGGTTCTAGATGACATCGCATCGTCTCTTGAAAGTCTCGTCACACAAGTAATTGAGATGATGAACGCAGGCGAAACTCTTGATGCGATTGTCCATACCGTCAAAGTTCCACAGCAAATTTTAGAAAAACCATACATGCGACCGCTTTACGACGAACCCGAATTCGTAGTTCGAAACATTTGGCGACTCTACGGCGGCTGGTGGGATGGCGCCCCATCACGACTCAAACCAGCACCTGACAGTCAAGTTGCAACCGAACTCGCAAATCTCTCGGGTGGCGCAGAGAACCTAATGAACCGAGCCCTTGAACTGATGGAGAATGGCGACGTCCGCATGGCATGTCACCTTGCCGATTTCGCTGGCTGGGCCGCACCTGATGACCCGCAAATTCATGCAAACCGCGCGACGATTTATGAGCGACGTCGCAAGAGCGAGTTGTCATTGATGAGCAAAGGCATCTTCAAAGGTGCCGCTCGTGAGTCGCAAGCAATCGCCGACAAAAAATAACGTCTACAAAAATTCAAAATCGCAAAACAATTTGTGGGCGCGACGGGGCTTGAACCCGGGACCTCCACCATGTCGAGGTGGCGCTCTACCAACTGAGCTACACGCCCTTATTAGACGCTAAGCATATCGTGCTGGTTTGTCACTCAAAAGGTTGAAGTGCGACAATAGAAGTCGCACAAACGAAACAGGGGTTGTATGTCGAAATTAACTCTCAAAGATCTTTTCGCCGCAAAAGGCAAACGACACTTGACACAAGTTTTTGTGCGCACCCCGCGCGAAGCCGCCGCGTGCGAAGAAGCAGGCA
>RFMT01000279.1 GCA_009927565.1 Acidimicrobiia bacterium | reverse complement strand
AAAACTTCGCCGAGTGGTGCAGCCAGTGAAACTTGAGAACCGTCAGGTGCGGTAAGAGTGTCGGTAATTGGATCAAAATCAAGGCGACCCGCGAGAGCGAGTGCAATAACTGTGTCTGGGCTCGTCACGAAACTCAAGAGTGTTTGCCGAGCCGTCGTTGCGTTTTGGAAAGTTGCGGTTGAACGAACTGACGATCGTGTTTGTTTTGTCGGTGATATCTTTTGCGCGCTCCCACTGACCGATGCATGGACCGCATGCATTTGCCAGCACTGTCGCGCCGATTGCCTCAAGATCGGCAAGCAGACCGTCACGCTCTATCGTGGCGCGAATTTGTTCAGACCCTGGTGTGATCAGCAGCTCAGTTTTGGCTTTCAAACCTTTTGATGCGGCGAATCGCGCAACCGATGCGGCACGAGTGATGTCTTCGTATGAACTGTTGGTGCAACTACCGATGAGAGCGGACGAAATTTCGAGTGGCCATTTGTTATCGGCAGCAGCCTTGGCGACACCTGCGCCAACACGGTGGGCGAGGTCTGGTGTGTGCGGACCATTAATCAATGGTTTTAGCGCTGAGAGATCGATCTCAATTGTTTGGTCATAATGCGCGCCTTCGTCGGGTCGTAAATGTTCGGCAACTTTGTCGGCGGCGCTGGCAATTTCGCTACGGTCAGTGGCCGTGAGATAAGCCGACATGTGTTGGTCGTAGCCGAACACTGAGCAGGTTGCGCCAATTTCGGCGCCCATATTGCATATCGTTGCTTTGCCCGTTGCTGAAATTGTGTCGGCGCCATCACCGAAGTATTCAATTACTGCACCCGTGCCACCCTCAACGGTGAGAACTCGTGCTACTTCGAGAATTACATCTTTGGGGCTTGACCATCCTGAGAGTTTGCCCGTCAGTTTGACGCCAATAACTTTTGGCCAGCGAACATTAAATGGGAAACCTGTCATCACATCGACGGCGTCTGCGCCACCAACGCCAATTGCGATCATGCCAAGACCACCTGCGTTTGGTGTATGACTGTCGGTGCCGATCATCATGCCACCAGGAAACGCGTAGTGCTCGAGAACAACTTGGTGAATAATGCCGCTGCCGGGGCCCCAGAAACCGATGCCGTACTTTGCGGAAACCGAACGTAAAAATTCGTAGACCTCTTTATTGGTGTCAATTGCTACGCCCATATCGATGCGTGCGCCAGATTTTGCCAAGATCAAGTGATCGCAGTGCACTGTCGATGGCACTGCGGTGGTCGGTAAGCCAGCAGTCATGAATTGCAACAGCGCCATCTGTGCAGTTGCGTCTTGCATCGCAACTCGATCTGGTGCAAAGTCGGCGTAGCTTCTTGAACGCTCGAGCTCTTGTTTTGCCGGACTCGTGAGATGGTTGATCAGAATTTTTTCGGTGAGCGTTAGCGGTCTGCCAAGTCGCTTGCGACCAAGCGCAACATTTTTTGTCAGTTTGGCATAAACGCCGTTTACAAGATCAATGGGTGTGCCGGCACTAGCAACACTTGATTTCATGGTCATACTCGCTTCATATCTGTCGGGGAAAACAGTTTATTACCACTTGTCCCAGTGCAGAACTTTTTCGAGTGGAAGTCGCTTTGCGGGCTTAAAGTCAGTGCCGACTGTATATGCAATCGGAAACAGACCGCCCTGGGTGATTTTGTCTTGCGGAATGCCAAGAATTTCTGCGGCTTTCTTTTCGCCGTCAAGTATCAGGTGAATAGTTGTCCAAGCCGAACCCATGCCGCGACTGCGCAGAGCCAACATAAAACTCCAGACTGCCGGCAAAAGTGAACCCCAGCCACCGGCGCCAGTGGCGATGTCGACATTTTCGAGGCGACCTTCGATGCAAGGGATCATCAACATTGGCGCGCGATGCATTTCGTCGGCGAGAAACATCGCCGAGTCGCGAACTTTTGGCATTTGCGCGATGCGTTGATCTCCGTCGGCATATTTGCGGCCAGGAAGGCTGGCATAAAGTTTGAAATTTTCTTTATAAATGTCAGCGAGTGCTTTGCGCTTGGCGGCATCTTCGACGATGATCCAGTGCCACCCTTGGCTGTTGCTGCCAGTTGGCGCTTGTAGTGCCAGGTTTAGGCACTCTTCGACAATGGCCCGTTCAACTGGACGGTCGAAGTCGAGTCGCTTGCGCACACTTCGAGTGGTTGATAAAAGTTCGTCATTGGTCAGGTTAAGTTTCATGGCTTCAAGTGTGCCACGCGCTCGAAGCCATGCGAGACTTGGGAGAGCGAAAATTGAAACGAAAACGAAAACGAAGACGAAAAAGTAATGATTGATCGGAGTCAAAATGTCGTCAACTGAGGCCAAAAACTACAACGACAGAGTAACTGTGGCGGTTAGCGACAGCATTGCTGACGTAAGACTCGATCGCCCCGAGAAACGCAATGCGTTAGATCCAGCGATGTTCGATGCAATTTCAAAAGCCGGCCAAGACCTTGTCGCGAATCGAGAGATTCGTGCTGTTGTGCTTTCGGGCAATGGCAACTCGTTCTGTGCGGGCCTTGACTTCGGAAGTTTTCAGTCGATGGCCGACAGCTCGAAAAACGGTGGCGGTAGCGGAGGTAACACGAATTCGAGCGAGAACGCAGGTGCGATGCAGCCAGGCGCGATCACGCATTTGGCGCAACAGATTTGTTGGGTGTGGCAAGAAGTGCCTGTGCCTGTTGTCGCGGCTTTGCAAGGTCACGCACTTGGTGGCGGCATGCAATTGGCACTTGGCGCCGACATTCGAGTTGCGCACGGTGAGACACAGTTTGCAATGCGCGAAGTTCATTGGGGCTTGATACCCGACATGACGGGCACATTGATGTTGTCGCGACTTGTGCGTGACGATGTCGCAAAAGATTTGGTTTTCAGTGCGCGAATAATCTCAGGCGTCGAGGCTCATGCACTCGGTGTGGTGACGCGCCTAAGTGACAACCCGTTTGATTCGGCAATGCAGATTGCCCGAGAGATTGCCGATCGAAGCCCCGACGCTGTGCGTGGTGCGAAGGCATTGATCAATCGCCTGTCAAATGCAGGAGCAGCCGAGCATTTCGCCGAAGAGCGACGAATCATTTATTCGCTAATCGGCAAGCCAAATCAGGTCGAAGCTGTGATGTCGAAATTCGAAAAAAGGCCGGCAAAATTTAGACCTCCGACTGTCTAGACTTTTAATCGCGGGCCAGCGTCGTCTCGTTTAGTCAGCCAATAGGTGGCTGAAATCAAACTTTAAGAGGCGACAATTTTGCAAGACACACCACAAGCGATAGGTCTCTACGACCCACGATTCGAACATGATGCCTGCGGCGTGTCATTTGTCGTTGATATGCATGGTCGGGCAAGTCACGAAATTGTTGCAACTGGTCTTGGCGCGCTTTGCAGCATGGAGCACCGTGGCGCTACAGGTGCCGAAACGCAAACTGGCGATGGTGCGGGCGTTTTGTTGCAGATTCCGCACAAGTTTTTTAACGCTGTAACAAATTTTGATTTGCCTAATGTCGGAAGTTACGGCGTGGGTTTGGCGTTTTTGCCACGAAACGAAGAACTTGCAGGTAAGGCACAGGCACAAATCGAACTGATAGTCAGTGAACAGAAGTTGCGAACGCTCGGTTGGCGAAGAGTGCCCGTTGACCCGAGTTGTCTAGGTGCCAGTGCGTTGCGTGTGATGCCAACTTTTATGCAGTTTTTTGTGGATGACCCGAGCGGCACAAAGTTGATCGACCTAGATCGCAGGCTTTTTATTTTGCGCAAGCGCATTGAGCATGAACTACCTGACGAATTGAAAACCTATTTTCCGTCGTTGTCGTCGCGCACATTCATTTATAAGGGCATGTTGACCACGCCAGAGTTGCAGATGTTTTTCACAGACCTGAGTGACGAGCGAATCGAGTCGGCCTTGGTGCTGGTGCACAGCAGATTCTCGACGAATACGTTTCCGTCATGGCCGTTGGCACACCCGTATCGATACATCGCACACAATGGCGAAATCAACACTGTGCAGGGAAACCGAAACTGGATGCGAACGCGAGAGTCGTTGTTGGCAACCGAACTGATACCTGACTTAGAAAAAGCATTTCCGATTTGCACGATTGGTGGATCTGACTCAGCGAGTTTTGACGAGGTGCTCGAACTTTTGCATCTTTCTGGTCGAAGTTTGCCACATGCGATGTTGATGATGATTCCAGAAGCTTGGGAGAACTCGACAACAATGTCAGAAACGAAACGCGCGTTTTATCGCTATCACGGATCTTTGATCGAGCCGTGGGACGGCCCGGCGAGTGTGGCATTCACTGATGGCACAGTGATCGGCGCAGTTTTGGATCGCAACGGATTGCGACCGAGTCGATATTGGGTCACTGATGATGATCGCGTGATTATGGCGAGCGAAGTTGGCGTCGTCGATATTGACCCAGCGAAGATTGTCGCTAAAGGACGTTTGCAGCCGGGCAAGATGCTGCTTGTTGATACTTCGCAAGGCCGAATAATTGGAGACGACGAAATAAAAGAATCCCTTGCCGCAGACGAGCCCTACCAAACCTGGTTAGACGAGGGTCAAGTCGAACTTGCAAAGCTTGCGGACCGCGAACACGTTGTATTCAGTCATGAAAGCGTTCTTCGTCGCCAGCAAATGTTTGGTTATACGCACGAAGAACTGAAGCTGATTATGGCGCCGACCGCATTGACGGGTTCAGAGCCAGTCGGATCAATGGGCACCGATACACCAATCGCTGTTTTGTCGGAGCGACCGAGACTTTTGTTCGACTACTTCTCGCAGATGTTTGCACAGGTGACCAACCCGCCGCTTGATGCAATTCGTGAGGAGATTGTCACGTCAGTCGGTTCGACTTGCGGGCCAGAAGGCAACTTGTTGCAGGCAACAGCCGAAAACTGCAAACAACTTGTTTTGCCGTTTCCGATTATTGACAACGATGAACTAGCCAAGATTATTCACATCAATGACGACGGAAACTTTGAACATTTGAAGTCTGTTGTTGTGAGCGGACTTTACCGAGTAGCAGATGGCGCCGACGCGATGCGCTACGCAATCAGTGAGGTGTGCGACCGCGTATCGAAAGCGATTGACGAAGGTGCGCGCATCGTGGTGATTTCAGACCGCAATAGCGACGATACGTTTGCGCCAATACCAAGTTTGTTGTTGACCAGCGCGGTACATCACCATTTGATTCGACAAAAGCAACGCACAAAAGTTGGTTTAATTATCGAAACGGGCGATGCGCGCGAAGTGCATCACATGGCGCTGTTGATTGGTTATGGGGCGGGCGCGATTAATCCGTATCTCGCATTTGAGACGATCGAAGATCTTGTTCGTAACAGCCTCGAAGTTGCGGCGACTGCAGATGGCGCGTCGGGCGAAATGTTTGGTCTCGGAGCCATGAATGCGCAGACGGCGATCAAAAATTACATCAAGGCGTCAGGAAAGGGCGTTTTGAAGGTCATGTCGAAGATGGGTGTATCAACTGTCGCGTCGTACACGGGGGCGCAGATTTTTGAAGCGATTGGTTTGTCGCGAGAATTAGTCGATGAATTTTTTACAGGTACCGTTTCACGATTGGGCGGAATTTCGTTGGATGAAATCGCTCAAGAGGTTGCGGCACGTCATGCAACTGCATATCCATCGCGGCCAGATCAGAGACGACATCGACAGCTTGAACTCGGCGGCGAATATCAGTGGCGTCGCGAAGGCGAACATCACTTGTTTAATCCGGAGACTGTTTATCGACTGCAACATTCAACTCGCTCTGGGCGATACGACATTTTTAAGCAATATACGAAGTCAGTAGACGATCAGTCGCGAGTGCTTTCAACCTTGCGAGGTCTATTCGAGTTTTCTGATGCACGCAAGCCGATTTCAATAGATGAGGTTGAGCCAGTAAGTGAGATCGTCAAACGCTTTTCTACGGGTGCAATGAGTTACGGCTCAATTTCAGCCGAGGCACATGAAAACTTGGCGATTGCGATGAACCGAATTGGGGCCAAGAGCAATACGGGCGAAGGCGGTGAAGACTCAGAGCGTTATGTCGCAATGGCGAACGGCGACTCGAAGCGATCGGCAATTAAACAGGTTGCGTCAGCCCGATTTGGTGTGACGAGCGAATATTTGGTGAACGCCGATGATTTGCAAATCAAGATGGCCCAAGGTGCAAAACCTGGTGAGGGTGGCCAGTTGCCGGCACACAAGGTTTACCCGTGGATTGCCAAGACTCGACACTCGACAGCGGGCGTGGGTTTGATTTCACCACCGCCACATCACGACATCTATTCGATTGAAGATCTCAAACAGTTGATTCATGATCTCAAGAATTCGAACCCATTCGCGCGAGTGCACGTCAAACTTGTTGCAGAAGTAGGCGTCGGCACCGTCGCGGCTGGTGTTGCCAAGGCGAAAGCAGACGTGGTTTTGATTTCTGGTCACGACGGTGGTACCGGTGCTTCGCCATTGACGTCGCTTAAACACGCCGGAGCACCTTGGGAGTTGGGTTTGGCTGAGACGCAGCAAACTCTGATGTTGAACGGTCTTCGAGATCGAATCGTCGTTCAGGCTGATGGTCAAATGAAGACTGGTCGCGATGTAATTATCGCAGCGCTACTCGGTGCCGAAGAGTTTGGTTTTGCGACCGCGCCACTTGTTGTGAGTGGTTGCATCATGATGCGCGTTTGTCACTTAGATACTTGTCCGGTAGGTATTGCGACTCAGAACCCCGAGTTGCGCAAAAAGTTTGCTGGCAAGCCTGAATTCGTCGTTAATTTTTTCGAGTTCGTTGCTGCCGAGGTTCGTGAATATTTGGCGCAACTTGGGTTTCGAACACTTCAAGAAGCAGTTGGTCGAGTTGAGATGCTTGATGCTCGAGTTGCGGTAAATCATTGGAAGGCGCGAGGGCTTGATATTTCGCCAATTCTGATGGCGCCACAAAATCCGTACAAGCAGACTCCTTACAACTCAACCACTCAAGACCATGCACTTAAAGAGGCGATTGACAACAAACTGATTGTCGATTGCGCAAAGTCGCTCGACGATGCTTTGCCAACCAGCAGTGAATACAAGATCAACAATACGAACCGCACCGTCGGCACGATGCTCGGCTACGAAGTGACAAAACGATTTGGCGCAAAGGGTTTGCCTGACGCAACGATCAGGTTGAAGTTCGTCGGTTCGGCCGGTCAGAGTTTTGGTGCTTTCGTGCCGCTGGGTATCGAAATGACACTCGAGGGCGATTCAAACGATTATTTGGGCAAAGGTCTATCTGGCGGTCGAATAATTTTGCATCCTGATCGGCGAGCGAGGTTTGTCGCTCACGAAAATGTGATCGCAGGAAATGTCATTGGCTACGGCGCAACGAGTGGCGAAATTTTCATCTCGGGCATCGTCGGAGAGCGTTTTTGCGTTCGCAATTCTGGAGTGACCGCTGTTGTTGAAGGTGTCGGCGACCATGGTTGTGAATATATGACAGGCGGAAAAGTTGTAGTGCTTGGAACGACCGGCAGAAACTTTGCGGCCGGAATGTCTGGCGGCCTTGCGTATGTCTATGACGTAGACAGCCAATTTGGGTCGAGAGTCAATGGTGAGTTGGTTGACATTGTCGCTCTTGAAAAAGAAGACGTGACTTGGTTGAAGACAGTGATTAGTCGCCATGTTGCGCTGACTGATTCTGTGCGCGGACAAGAAATTTTGGCTGATTGGAAGGCGTCATTTGCCAAAATTCGAAAGGTACTGCCGAGAGATTACGCACGTGTGATCGCCGCGCAGAGCAAGAAGACAAAGGTTGGTGCTCATGGGTGAGCCAACCGGTTTTTTGAAGTGGGATCGTCAGACGCCAAAGCGACGACGAATACCAGTGAGAGTGCAAGATTGGAAAGAGGTTTACGAACCGTTTCCTTCTGATGAGTTGACGCGACAGGCTGGTCGCTGCATGGATTGCGGCATTCCGTTTTGCAACAACGGCTGTCCACTTGGAAACTTGATACCAGATTGGAACGACCTCGTATATCGCGGAAACTGGCGTGACGCCATTGAGCGATTACATGCAACAAATAATTTTCCCGAATTTACAGGAAGATTGTGTCCGGCACCGTGCGAGTCGGCGTGCGTGCTTGGTATCAACTCTGACGCCGTGACTATTAAGCAAGTTGAAGTAGAAATCATTGATCGCGCCTGGCGTGAAGGTTGGGTGACACCGCAGGTGCCCTCGCAGAAAACTGGTAAGCGCGTGGTTGTGATTGGCTCAGGCCCTGCAGGTTTGGCTGCGGCGCAACAGTTGACGCGTGTTGGTCACGATGTCTTGGTTCTTGAGCGCACTGATCGAATCGGCGGTCTACTTCGCTATGGGATACCTGAATTCAAGATGGAAAAACGGAATATCGATCGCCGTATCAAGCAGATGTCTGCCGAGGGAACAATCTTTCGAACGAATGCAACCGTCGGCGAAAACGTTGACATTGATGTTCTGTTGGCATCGCATGATGCTGTTGTACTCGCATGTGGCGCGACAAATTGGCGCGACTTAAATGTGCAGGGTCGTGAACTCATCGGTATTCATCAAGCGATGGAATATCTGCCACCTGCGAACAAGGTGCAGCACGGAGACCATGTTGAGACGGAGATCTCGGCCAAAGGAAAGCATGTAGTCATCATCGGCGG
>RFMT01000178.1 GCA_009927565.1 Acidimicrobiia bacterium | reverse complement strand
GATTGCGACGAGATCTTCGAAGCCGATTGCATTAGCCATGCCCGGCGCGAATGCCCCATGAAACGGAAATCGATCGCCACCGTAAATCGTTTTGTAGCCGGTGTTGACGCCATCTTCACGCTTGTAAAACTGCAGTTCGTTCAGCTTCTCGAGGTTCCATGAAAGTGCACCTTCGGTGCCATATACCTCGAACGCATTTTGGCTTTCTGGGCCGACCATTGAACGACTGGTTTCGAACGTGCCAGTTGCGCCGTTCTTGAAAGTGCAAAGCATGGACGCGAAATCTTCGTTTTCGACTTCGCCTTTCGGGTCGGAGGCTTTTCCACGACCGTAGTGGCTCGCGGCACCTGTCGGCAGTGGTCGATGGGTGATTGTGTTGTTCTTCATGCCCGTAACTTCGGCAATGTCGCCAACCAAGTAGTGAGCGAGTGAAACCGAGTGGCTAAGAATGTCGCTCGTGACGCCATAGCCAGCCTGCGCAAACTTAAATCGCCATGTGAGCAAGCCGAGTTCATCGCTGCCATACATCGACAAGAAGCGACCGCGATAGTGAGTGACTCTGCCGATTGCGCCACTCGAAATCAACTCGCGAGCATGAATTACGAGCGGTGACCACAAGTAGTTGTAGCCCACGCCAGTAGCAATCGAGTGTTTGGATGCGATCTTGAACGCCTCGACTGTTTGAGCAGGTGTGCCACCGATTGGTTTCTCGCTGAAAATCGCTTTGCCAGCCGCCGCCGCAGCGGTGATCATTGGCACATGCAACATGTTTGGTGCAGTTACCCATACAGCGTCAACATCTTTTGCTGAGACTGCCTCTTCGAAGCCCGGCACTGCACGAGCAAAGCCAAAATCGTTTACGGCGCGATCGCGACGACTTTGTTCAACGTCGGCACAGACGACAAGTTCTGGCTTGAATTTTGCATCAGGAAAAAGTGATGCGATGCGCAATGCGGCTCGACTGTGTGCCTGCCCCATCCACCCGAGGCCTAATACTGCAATTCCGATTCGTTTCTTCATTTGTTTCTCCGTTGATTGTGATTATGAATTATTGACGCGACCGTTTGCTGATGTCATCGGTACACGCGGGTCTTGAGTTTGGGTTTTCCAGGCGTCACGAATCCAGTGGTGGCTTGGGTCGTCGCAAAAAGCCATTGTGCGATCTTGAGCAGGACCCGCCAAAACATTCAGGAAGTACATCGGATACTCGGGCGCGGCAATTGAAGGACCGTGATAACCCGCAGGCAAAATATAAACATCGCCGTCGCTCAGCGTGATTGTGTCGTCAACTTTTTTGTCGACCGTGTAGGCGTGAAAGTAACCGCGTCCCTCTGGGTCACCGTGGTCAGAGTCTTGTTTGCCGATTCTGAAATAGTAAATCTCTTCATTCATATTTGGACACCCGGCGATGCCGTCGTGTCGATGTGGTGGCCATGATGACCAGTTGCCACCCGGCGTGAGAACCTCGCAGATAATGATTCGATCGGCAGCGGCGAACGAATCGGGTGTGGCGATGTTGTTAACTTGGCGGGTGGCGAACCCGGCACCGCGCGGTTCAACCGGCACTGACTTGGCAAAACCATGGTGCGGCGCAAATTCTTTTGTCGCAATCGCTGTGCACACTGCAACCTCGCCCGACTCTGCTGCGAGTGAGAATCTTGACCCAACTGGGGCGTAAAACCAGTCAGCAACAGCGGCGAAAACACCTGGTCGGCCCGCGAGTTCGTGTGTTTTGTCGCGATGTTTGATCGTGACTGACCTGCTGGAGAGAGGCACAACGACTGCCTCTCGGTTGCCAAGATCAATTTCAGTTTCTTTGTTTTTTGCCGAGAATGAATGGACGTCAATACCGCAGTATGTCCAGCCCGCGCGCTTGACATCGAGCGCGAGTGGTTGATTTTGTGCACTGAGTGATCCGTTTGGAAAATACCAATTTGACGATGCAGACATGACTTATGAGCCTGAGACGTGAACGAGTTTTGCGGCTCGATCGACTGATCGTTCGACATCATTATCAAAGGGATACAAAAGTGGTCGACCTGCGACCAGGCCAATCACATTTTGTATTTGCAGCGCGCCGCGCCATTCTTCGAATGTTGCGTCGAGATTTTCGCCTGGGTCACCACCAAGCAGAAGAATCGGAAGAGTCGTTGATTCACGCAACGTTGTGTGGCTTGTCCATGATGGCAATTTGAGCCAGGTATAACTCGCAGATGAACCAAAACCTGCAGTGATCGAAACAATTTTGTCAAGCCGGTCAGTTGATTTGTCGAGCATCGGCATGCCGTTCGTGTCTTTTTTATATGGCAATGGTTCGACAAGACAAACGATTTTTCGTTCGGCTAAAAGTCGCATTGCGTCGACGACATATTCAATTGTTCGACCGACGCCAATGTCTGTGTCCTCGAAACGGATCAATACTTTTCCGGCATCAAGACCTAATTCGGCAATGCTGTCAGCTTCATAGGCGGTCATCGGATCGTCGAGACCCCATGTTGTGCCGAGATAGCCGCCGCGGTTCATTGTGCCAAACACGAGTTTTGATTCGAGCA
>RFMT01000088.1 GCA_009927565.1 Acidimicrobiia bacterium | reverse complement strand
TTCGGTGTAAAAGTTTTGGCAGAAGAGAGATTTAGGCCCGAGGACTTTGATTCTTATGTGATAACGACCGGCACGTCGCACCATGCGACTGCACTTGACTTAGTGATCGGACCAGAGCGAAAAATCTTTTGCGAAAAACCAATCGCTCTCGAATTATCTGAAACCGATCAAGTATTAAGACGCCTAAATGCATCTGGCGCCGAGATGCAGGTTGGTTTTCAGCGACGATTTGATCCGCCAATTGCTCAGGCGAAGCAATTGATTGACGCTGGAAAAGTCGGAACTTTGTATCACATCAGGTTTATGTCGAACGACATTGAGCCGTCGTCGCGCGAGTTTCTCGCCGGTAGCGGGGGCATTTTTCGCGATTTACATGTTCACGATTTTGATTTGGCTGAGTGGTTGTGTTCAGAACAAATCGCCGAGGTTTACGCGACTCGCCAGGTACGCGAATTTCAACAATATGCCGAATTCGAAGACGGCGATGTTTCGCTGATTCATGCGATTACAGACTCTGGCGTGCAGATAAGTATCTCGGGCACTCGTCATGACCCTCGGGGGCACGATGTCAGATTCGAAATTTTCGGATCAAAAGACTCGGTGAGTGCAGGTTTGGCGCCACGCACACCCTTGAACTTGCTCGACCCTGGCATTGCCTTGAGTGAAAAGCCATATGCAGGTTTTGTTGACAGATTTAGAGAAGCATTCAGACAAGAGACAAAGGCGTACATTGAATGGCTCGCTGGCAATCGACCGAATCCTTGTAGTCCTGACTCGGCTCGAAGCGGAATTTGTATTGCGATCGCGTGCGAGATCTCAGCGCGAGAAAAGCGGGTGGTCAAAGTTTCGGAGGTGCGGGGGTCATGAGTCGTCTGAAACTTGCGCTGATCGGTTTGGGCCGCATGGGTCGCGTGCATGCGCACGCGTTGGCAGAATCTACGAAGATTGAAGTTGTGGCGATTGCCGACCCATCGAGACAGTCGATTGAGTTTGCGGAAAATACTTTTCAAAGCGCTTCGACGTTTGCTGATTATCGGCAGGCGATGATTCATGATGGCGTAGAAGCATGTCTGATTGCTTCGCCTACTCCGCTGCATGCCGAAATGGTTCAACATGCACTGGGTGAAAACCTACATGTTTTGTGTGAAAAGCCACTCGCACTCGATGTTGAGGTGGCAAAAAAATTGGCGAGCGAAGCCGATTCAAATAATCGTGTACTCCAGATTGGGCATTGGCGCAGATTTTCGCCGCCGTGGGTGACTGCCAAACGACTTCTCGATGAAGGCGCAATTGGTGAGCCGTTAATGATTCGTCTGTCGCAGTGGGATGCAAATTCGCCGCCAGCAAGTTTTTGTGATGTGAAAGTAAGCGGTGGGTTAGCGATTGATTGTGGCGTGCACGAATATGACTTAGCCGAGTGGTTCTTTGGGAAGCCTGCAAACTCAGTACGCGCTTGGAATTTGCCCTTGGTTGAAAAGTCGCTCGAAGCAGTTGGCGACGTAGATAACTTGTGCGCCGTGCTTGAGTTTGCTGAATCGCGAACTGCAATAGTTGATTTGTCGCGCAACTGTCGATACGGAGACGACGTTCGTACCGAAATTCTTGGCAGCAATGGCGCAATTTTTGTCGATCTTTTGCCAACGGGACGTACCAGGTTGGCAACCAAGGACGGAGTCGTCGAAGTCTCTGGTTCGCAAGCCCAAGATGCGACATCTGCTGGCGTTGCGAACCAATTAGATGCTTTCGTGCAAGCAATCAGAGTCGGACGCGCGATTAGCGTGCCTAACGGTTACGACAGCGCGAGATCTACGAATATCGGTCATGCTGCAATTTCTTCGGCAAAGAGCGGCGACAAAGTAGTTGTCTGAGATGTACGAGCAATTTGCCGAAAATATTGTCTTGCATCAAGACGATGTTGGTATGTGTCATGGCGCAAACGTTGCGTTTTTAGAACTTTCGAAACTTGGGTCAATTACAAGTGCTTCGGTGATGGTGCCATGTCCATGGTTTGCTGAGGCAGCATCAATGGCGGCATCTGACCCAGATCTTGACTTAGGTGTGCATTTGACTTTGACGGCCGAAAAAGAGTTTTACCGCTGGCGCCCGATCAGTGACCCATCAAAGTCGACGGGTCTTGTTGACGAACACGGGTTTATGTGGCGCGACGTTTCGTCTGTGCGTAAAAACGCAAACCTTGAAGCGGTAAAAGTCGAGTTACGCGCTCAGATTGAAACAGCGATCGCCAGCGGTTTTGACGTGACGCATCTC
>RFMT01000020.1 GCA_009927565.1 Acidimicrobiia bacterium | reverse complement strand
AGCGGCCTTCAAGCGCTCACCAGCACCACGGCCGGCGATTGTCTCGTCTTGACCAACGTGTGTGATTGCACCAAGACCCTTGAACAAGTCTGAACCTGAGTTAAGAGTGATCAATGGAATGCCTGCATCAACAACTTTCTTGAGTGCACCCTCGAGAGCCTTTGGATCAGCAAGTGAAACGGCAATACCGTCAACACCGTCAGCCACTGCTTGCTCGATCATTTGTGCCTGATCTTGCGCGTTGTTGTTTGCACCCTGGTAGTTCATCGTGATACCAAGAGCCGCACCTGCAGCTTCCGCACCCTTTTGAGCGACCGACCAGAACACACCGTCGTCACCGTGAGTAATAACGGCAATCGTGATGTCTTCTCCTGCTGTTACTTCAGCTGAATCTTCTGTCGCTGCTTCTTCAGTCTCGGTTGACGAGTCTGACGAACCACCGCAAGCGGCGAGCGCCAAGAGTGCTGATGCACCAAGGACGGCTCCCCATGTTTTGCGAATCTTCATTTATTTCTCCCCTTATTGTTGTTTTTTGAACGCACAGGATTTTCCTGCCTGATATAAGTTAGTGCCCAAATGAATTCGAGGCAAACCCGACCAATATGGTCAGAAACCTCTTAAATAACTGACCAGCCTCGGGGCTGGCCCTCAGCACAATCTTGGCGACTAGAGCTTCGACAAAAAGCTGATGCTACGACGCACACCCGCCGTCGAAATCTTTGCATCGCGCGGCTGATCCCCGACAATTGCCATATCTTGTTCGAGGACATACCAGCCTTCATAGCCGTTGGTCTCCATTACATCGATCGCCTCGGCAATTTTCACGTCACCATCACCTGCCGCACAGAACACGCCGTCTCGCGTTGCCTCCATCAAAGTTATTTCTCCGGCCAAAAACTTGGCTGCCACGCTCATCTTCACATCTTTGACGTGAAAGTGATCGATGCGAGAAAAATTTTCGCGTGCAAACTTAACCGGGTCAGTGCCACCAATTTGCAGATGGCCTGTATCAAGTAGCCAGCGCACATTT
>RFMT01000413.1 GCA_009927565.1 Acidimicrobiia bacterium | reverse complement strand
CCAGCAATTACTTTTCCGCGTCGTTCGATGTTCCCACGCATAAACGAGCGCAGCGTCAAAGCCAGCGGCAAGGCGGCAGCGAGAATCGCGACCGCATATCTCATCCACAGTGGCAACCACTGCAGCATCACTCGGTCTTCATTGCGGTCAAAAAGTTGCCCTGAGAAACTTGCGACGAGAACTCCCAGCAAACCAAGTGTCAGCAACTTCTTGGATTCGTCTGGCAACGAACCGACAACTTTGTCGCGACCGTCAAATCTGCCACGGGCATAAAACACGATCGCCACGACCGCGCCAATTAAACCGACTACACCAGCAAGCGTGTTGCCATTTACCGAATCGGTTCGATGCAAGGTCGCTACACCAAAAATTGTCGCGGCGACACCAATGACTGCAACTGCGAGGTCTTTAGTTGATCGCTGAGACCTACGCACCAGCGCTTGCTCCATGAATCCAAGAATCATGAGTACACCGAACAACAAACCACCAACAATGAAGGTCAAATCGCGATACTTCATGTCACCAAATGAGTTCTCGCCGCCGAGTACGGCTTTAAAGAAGGGGTAGCCATGCGCCTTGTCAACGTCCGCAACGTTGACGAGCGAGTTGATTCGCTTCGAAAAAACCAAGTTTGCGCCTTTGATTACGAAAAACGAACCAAGGGTCACAATGAAACTCGGCAGACCGGTTCTATTTACCAAAAAGCCGTTCCACCAACCGACACACCCCGCCAACAAGAACGCCGCCGGTATACAAACCCAAAGCGATATGCCGCCATCGGTGAAATACTTGGCCATCAGCGCGATCGTCACGCCACTTGCGCCAGTCATTACGCCGGCCGACAAGTCGAATTCGCCACCGATCATCAAAAGCGCAACCGTTACGGCCATGATGCCAAGTGGCGCTGCGACGTCTAAAAAGTTTGCAGTGCTACCGGCTGTGCCGAACTTGTCGCCATTACCCCAAAAGAATGCCCACACGACAACGGCACCGATGAGCGCACCGATTTCAGGTGAAACCAAAAGTCTCTTGATTGGCCCTCGATAGGTGATTCTCTCATCACCGATTTTGGTTGGCGTCAGGCCGACTTCACTCACGCTCAAGATCCCCCCGAAAACTAACTAACTAACTAACTAACAACCCTTAA
>RFMT01000180.1 GCA_009927565.1 Acidimicrobiia bacterium | reverse complement strand
GGTAAGCGCATAGTCGCCGGCCTGGGCTAAACGATCGGCGACGCCAACAACTTGGGCATAGGTCGCGGTCTTTTTTGAATCTTTTTTCGCGATGCCATCTATATAAGAGTGATACTTCGCCACTTCTGACTGAGCAAGTTCTGACCACGAGTCGCCGCCGCGCCAATCTGCGAGCGCACCAGTCAATTCTTCGAGTGTCACGCGCACGTCGGCAACCACGGGCAACGAGCGATGCTTCACAGCGTCAAATCGCACTGTGTTCACGCCGATGAACTTCGTCTGTTCGTTGCTAAAAATCGTCCATGAACCCGTTGTGAAGTCTTGCAAACGTGTACCGAGCGCCAAAACAACATCTGCTTGCGCTGCCAAAGAATTTGCCGATTCACAGCCAGTTACACCGACTGGTCCTGCGTTCAAATGGTGCGAAGCAAGTAGTGAAGCCTTGCCCGCCACTGTCTCGACGACCGGAATATTGTGTTTGGTTGCAAATTCGGCCAACTGCTGTTCGGCGAGCGAATAATGAACACCACCGCCACAAATTATCAACGGACGCTTCGCTTCTTTCAGCGTCTTGATTGCACGATCAAGTTCGCTTGAATCGGCGCGGGGTCGCAATATCGTGTGCACGACTTCTTCGAAAAATATTTCCGGAAAATCAAAACTCTCCGCTTGCACATCTTGCGGCAATCCGATAAATGCTGGTCCACAAGTGGCCGGGTCAAGCATCGTCGACACCGCATGTGGCAGTGACTGCAATAGTTGCTCTGGGGCGACAATGCGGTCCCAATATCGCACCACTGGTTTGAAAGCGTCGTTCACCGTTATCGACGGGTCTGAAAAGGTCTCCGCCTGTTGCAAAACCGGATCAGGAATTCGATGGACAAAAGTGTCACCAGCCAAAAACAAAACTGGCAAGCGGTCGACATAAGCAACGCCTGCTGCAGTCACCATATTCAAAGCACCCGGACCAATCGACGATGTCGCAACCATAATTTGCTGGCGGCGCTTTGCCTTTGCAAAACCGACTGCAGCAAGTGCCATACCTTGTTCGTTTTGACCGCGATAAGTTCGAATTTTTTCGCGGTTTTCGTCGAGCGCAACGCCAAGACTCGTCACATTTCCATGGCCAAAAATGGCCAATACTCCAGGGAACAATTGTTCTTGTCGCCCATTGATCACAATCTTTTGGGCAACAAGAAACTTCACGAGCGCCTGCGCCGTAGTTAGACGAATAGTTTTCATTTTTGTCGCTACCTAAGCAGCGTGAACGCGACCAGACATCAACTCAATCAGACGCTCAAACGAAAGATCGGCTTTTTCGAACTGACCAACCGACTGACCGCGGTTGAGAATCAAGAAACGATCGCCAACAGGCAAAGCGTGTTGTGGGTTGTGGGTAATCAAAATTACGCCAAGATCTCGTGCAGCCGCCGCCCTTACATAGCCCAACACCAAATCTGATTGGCGCACGCCTAGCGCTGATGTCGGTTCGTCCAAAATAAGAACTCGTGCCCCGAAGTAAACAGCTCGAGCAATCGCCACGCTCTGACGCTCACCACCAGAAAGAGTGCCGACTGGTTGATCGATGTCGCGCACGTCAATTCCGAGTTTCGCCATTTCTTCCTTTGCGGTCTTGCGCGCAAACTTCGAATCAATCAAGTTGATGGGTCCAAAGCGACGCAGCGGCTCTGAGCCCAAAAAGAAGTTTCGCCAAACCGACATCAATGGCGCCATCGCCAAATCTTGATACACAGTCGCGATACCCAATGCCCGAGCCTCGCGAGGCGACTCGAAAGCCACTTCGTGACCTTCAAATTTATATTTTCCACCACTCGGCTTGTGAAGACCCGAAATAATTTTAATGAAAGTAGATTTTCCCGCGCCGTTGTCACCGAGCACACAGGTGACCTGACCTGCGATAACTTTCGTCGAAACGTTTTGCAACGCTTTGACGTTGCCGAAGTCCTTGCTGACGTTCTCGAGTTCTAGTAACGGAACATTTGTACTCATCGCTGCTCGTTCGCTTTCTTTCGCACGTAGTTGTTTACCAGGACCGCGACAAGCAGAACCGCACCCAAAAAGATGAAGCGTCCGTCTTGATTCCATCGTGCAGCCGGAATGCCGTTTTTCGATACCGCCATAATCAGAGCACCGAGTGACGCGCCAACCACCGAGCCATAGCCACCTGTCATCAAGTTTCCGCCGACGACCGCGGCGATGATGTATTCAAATTCTTGGCCGTCACCTTGCTGGGCTTGTACCGAATTCAGGCGCATCAAAATCATCGCGCCCACGAATGCGCCCATCAGCGAAGTCGCCATGAACAACGCCGTTTTCACTTTGTCGGCAGGCACGCCGGTTGCACGCGCCGCATCTTTGTTGCCTCCAACCGCAAAGATCCAGTTGCCGTATTTGGTTTTCGTCAACACGAACGCACCGACAGCGGTGAAAAACAACCACCAGAAAACCGACATTCGAAACACTCCATCGGAGAGCAACAACCTAACGCTGAGGGAAATTGCACCAAGTATCAAACCCAGCAACACCATTCGTCGACCCAAATTGTCGGCCGCTTCATCAGGCTTGGTACGCGAACGATGTGAGGCTTCTACGAACGTCGTCGCCATCGTCAGGGCTGCGGCTACCAACAAACTGGTAAATATGCCGCCTCTAAATCTTGGTGCACTTGAGTCGGCTCGCAAGGCGAACGCGACGATCACAAATGCGGCAGACATCAAAACTCCGAGGTTGATGAACCACTTTGTCGAAGACTTTCCCGCTGCACGCCTAGCCTGATAGAAACAAGTTGCTGCTCCAGTACCGGCGATGGTGATCAAGACGGCGCGCACTGCTTGAACAGTCGTCAGCTGAAACAGCGAGACGATTCCGATCAATGAAACCAAACAAATAA
>RFMT01000148.1 GCA_009927565.1 Acidimicrobiia bacterium | reverse complement strand
CGCTTCATACGGATGCAAATACTGGGTGTGCGTCGGTGGGATTAGCACCAATCAAGAGAATGACATCGGCTTTTGCTACCGATGCAAAGTTTTGTGTTCCTGCAGAGGTTCCGAAAGTCTGCTTTAGCCCATAACCCGTCGGTGAGTGACAGACGCGAGCACAGGTATCGACGTTGTTATTTCCGAATGCGGCACGCACCATCTTTTGAACTACGAAGACCTCTTCATTAGTACAACGTGAAGAACTGATTCCACCAATTGATTGGTGTCCGTACTTTGCCTGCACTGCCTTGAGGCGTGTGGAAGCGTAAGCGATGGCCTCTTCCCAGGATACTTTGCGCCATGGATCAGTGATGGACTCGCGCACCATTGGTTCGAGTTGGCGATCAGGATGGCTCGCATATCCCCAAGCAAAACGCCCCTTCACACACGAATGTCCCTCGTTAGCGCCACCACTCTTCAGCGGAACCATGCGAACGAGTTCGTTGCCCTTCAGTTCTGCCTTAAACGAGCAACCCACACCACAGTAAGCACAGGTAGTTTCAACAGTGCGTGTGGGAACGCCGATTTGAATAACGGTTTTCTCTTGCAGGGTCGATGTAGGACAGGCCTGCACGCACGCACCGCAGGAGACGCAATCACTCGACATGAAGTCGGTGCCACCGGGGGAGACTTTGGAGTTAAATCCACGTCCTTCGATGGTGAGTGCGAGGGTTCCTTGCACTTCATCGCAAGCACGCACGCATCGCGAACAGGCGATGCACTTACTTTCATCAAATGAGAAGTAAGGGTTGCTGTTATCGGTAGGGGCATCTAAATGGTTTGCTCCCTCTAATCCGTAACGCACATCGCGGAGTCCGACGACGCCGGCCATATCTTGTAATTCGCAATCACCGTTAGCCGGGCAGGTGAGGCAATCGAGGGGATGATCGGAGATATAAAGCTCCATCACGCCGCGGCGCATCTTCTCCAACTTAGGAGTTTGTGTGTGCACCACCATCCCGGGCTCGCACGGAGTGGTGCAGGAAGCTGGAGTGCCCTTCTTGCCGTCGATCTCTACGAGGCAGAGACGGCAGGAGCCAAATGGTTCGAGGCTATCGGTGGCGCAAAGTTT
>RFMT01000289.1 GCA_009927565.1 Acidimicrobiia bacterium | reverse complement strand
CACTTGGCCAAATCGCATCATCGATAAAGCGCCGTTGTGGTGTTCAGTTGACTTGCGCGATGGCAATCAAGCACTCATCGACCCAATGGACCCCGAGCGAAAATTGCGCATGTTCAAGACTCTCGTCAAAATGGGATTCAAAGAGATCGAAGTTGGGTTTCCATCCGCGAGCCAACCAGATTTCGACTTCGTGCGTCTGCTGATTGAACAAGATTTGATTCCTGAAGATGTGACGATTCAGGTTCTCGTGCAGTGCCGACGCGAACTGCTCGAGCGCACTTATGACTGTTTGGTCGGCGCACCACGAGCAATCGTGCATTTCTACAACTCAGTCAACCCTTTGCAACGTCGAGTTGTTTTCGGACTAGACAAACCCGGCGTTATTGAAATCGCAACAAACGCAGCGAAAATTTGTCGCGAACTTGAAAGCAAACTTGTCGGCACAGCAGTTCGATATGAATATTCTCCAGAGAGTTTTACTTTGGCTGAGCCTGACTTTGCGATTGAGATCTGCGAAGCAGTGATGCAAGTTATCGAGCCAACTGTTGATCGCAAAATTATTTTGAACTTGCCAGCCACTGTCGAGTGCTACTCGCCCAACGTCTACGGCGACGTGATCGAATGGTTCGGTCGCAACGTACCTCGGCGCGACAAACTTGTGTTGTCGTTGCATCCGCATAATGACCGTGGTTGCGCTGTTGCCGCCGCCGAATTTGGCGTGATGGCTGGCGCCGACCGCGTCGAGGGCACCTCTTTGGCAACGGCGAGCGCACCGGCAACGTCGACATCATTACGTTGGCGATGAATCTGTTTACGAACGGTGTTGATCCGCAATTAGACATCAACGACATCGATGCGTTGCGACGCGATGCCGAATATTGCAACCGCTTGGCTGTGCCCGAGCGACAGCCATACGCAGGCGATTTGGTTTACACCGCGTTTTCAGGCAGTCATCAAGATGCAATCAAAAAAGGTCTTGACGCATTGCCAAAAGATTACGACAAATGGGCTGTGCCCTACTTGCCGATTGACCCGAAACACGTTGGTCGCACTTACGAAGCCGTCATTCGTGTCAACAGTCAGTCGGGCAAAGGTGGCGTTGCGTATGTCATGCAGACCGAGCACGGTTTCGCGCTACCACGACGACTTCAAGTTGAATTCTCGAAAGCGATTCAACACATCACCGAAGATTCGGGCACCGAGATCGCGCCTGACGTCATGTGGTCGGCCTTTGAACGCGAATACTTGTTGACCGAATCAAGATTCAAACTCGAGAGTCACGAGATGCGTAGTGACTCAAAGGGTTCAACGACGATTAGCGCGCAGGTGTTGGTCGATTCTTCACCGCGCACGCTTACAGGTGTCGGCAACGGACCAATCGATGCGTTCGTTCATGCGCTACGAAACGAATTTAATGTCGTGTTCGACGTCAAAGATTATGTCGAGCACGCGCTGAGCCAAGGTTCAGAAGCGATGGCAGTCGCCTATATCGAAGGTGCCGATGCTGAGGGCAATGTTCGTTGGGGTGTGGGCACCGACCCGAGCACAATCACTGCTTCGTTGCGTGCAGTGATGTGCGCCTTTGAGCGCCAAGGCATCACTGGCTAATCTCACGCGCTAGTTTCA
>RFMT01000022.1 GCA_009927565.1 Acidimicrobiia bacterium | reverse complement strand
GAGGGTGCGGCTGCAGTGATATGCGACTGCGCCGTTACGTAAGTAGAAGCTCGTTTCGTGAAATCATTGAGTTCAGTTTAACGAGTCGCCCTGTAAATAAAACCCGTAAATCAACTCGGGGTCGGAGTGAGGAAATTTCGAAATTGCCACGGGTCGGTCGCATCAAGGCGGCCCGTATTGCCGAACCCAGGAAACAAGTCGTTGCGCGTCTTCAATGGGTCCCAATCGGTGGGTGCACTGTGAATCTCGCCGATGTACGGTCGGGCGTCGGCGAGTACCGACTTCCATGGCAGATCGTCAGGCACGCAGACACCTTCGTTCGGGCTGGCGATCATCCACTTGACAGCCGCGATAACCGAACCCGCAACTTGCAGAGTCGTTGCGCTTTGACCTTCGACGATTGAACGCGCCTCATCAATCGAGAGCCGAGTACCTGTCCACCAACCTGTGTAGTCGTGACCGAGAAGCAAAACGCCGAGTTCATCGCGACCCGAAATTATTTCGTTGTTCATGATTCGTTCTTTTGGTTGCTTGTGCCAGTTGCGCATACGCAACTCGAGAACGCTGTTTATCGCTTCGTTTGACGGGCAATACGAATAGTGAACTGTTGGACGATAAATCGCCTTGCCAGAATCATCGCGCACAGTTAAGTGATTGCTCATCGTGTAACTCTCGCCATGACGAATGATCATGCCGAGAATCTCACCGCTCGGCACCCATGAGCGCACCCAAGTTTCCATGCCAGGTTGCGCCAAACAAATCTGATTGCACGGGCCGTCGTCAGCGTGTACTTGCGCGTTGGCCGGCATCCATCGTTCGTGCGTGCCCCAACCCATTTCGGCAGGCGCAACACCCTCTTCATAAAAACCTTCGACCGACCAAGTGTTGACAAATTCGTTAACTTCTTTTGGTTTGTCGGTAATTTGCGTGTCGCGCTCGCTGATGTGAATTACGCGAGTGCCGGTCAACATCGCCAATCGATCAAACGACTCACTCGCCAACGCCGACTCAATTGCGCTTTGACGCGAGCCGGCACGACCGTCATTCAAAATTTTGTTTGAGATTTCGAACAGTGCTTGTTTTGCAAAGTGAGAAACCAAACCGGGGTTCGCGCCGTGTTCGACGACGGCACTTGGTCCTTTGTTCGAACCCCACTTGGCAACCATCTTGCGGATTGATTGATGTCGCACATAAAGCGTGCGGTCAAGTGGGTGTGTCGCCGCCATGTCGTAGTAAGGGTCCCAAAGTTCGACAGAAGTGTTGAGATAACGCACGCCACGCATGCGACACCACTCGAGAATTGTTGGGCAATCGATATTCCAGGCGAGGTCGAGCAGAATGTCGCCGACAGAAAGTCGTTCTGCCAAAAAGCTGTCGAGATTCTCGCGAGTCACTTGACCGATTTCGTACTTGACGCCTTGTTTGATGGCATCTGCGACACGATGACGATTGTCGACAAAGTCGACGATGGTTATTGAACTTGTTGCAATCTTTAGATCACGTATTAAAAGCGGAATAACGCATTGCCCAACCGAGCCGCAACCAAGAACAAGCACCCGAGTCGGGTTTGCTTGTGCGCTCACGCGTATCGAGGGGCGGAGTCGTCCTTGCCAGCGGTTAGAAGAGTTTGTAGAGAAGCTTCAAAGACTGCGTCCGATGGCACCAACAATTTTTGCCAATCATAAACAAGTCCCTTGCGACCCGTGAACAACGGCTCTTCAAGAAATGCTTGTTGCATACTTTGGATAAACACAGTTTGTGACCCTACACATCTCATTTGGATTTGTCTACTGTCTGAGTGGTCAGCCGAAACTGACTCACGAGTCAGTGAACTGCGATTGGTAGGGTGAGAGTTCACATGTCACAACCGAGATCGCGGCGGCGCGAGCCAAAAAGACCCGGCGCCGGTTCAGGTGTTTCGAGCAAGTCAAACGAGAACGCGAGTGGCAATATCGGCTCAAATACGAACATTCGCGAGGCTGTGTCGACGCCGACTCAGTTTGCCGCTCTCGGTGTCAGTAGTCGGGTTGACGCCGGTTTGGCAACTGCTGGTTTCGCTGCGCCGTTTGCGATTCAGACCGAGGCGATACCAGTTGCACTTACTGGCGTCGACGTTTGCGGTCGTGCACGCACGGGCTCGGGGAAAACTTTGGCGTTTGGCGTGCCGATGATCGATCGCGCAACTCAAAATCCGCAAAAAGCCAAACCCAATAAACCACGCGGCGTCGTGCTTGTGCCGACACGCGAACTTGCCGTGCAGGTGACAGATGTTTTGGCGCCGATCGCGCAACATTGCGATGTGCGTGTGGTTGCAATCTACGGTGGCGCCGCGCGTGACAAACAAGTCGAGCAACTTATGCGCGGTGTCGAAATTATTATTGCGACCCCATTGCGATTAATCGACTTGATGAAAAACGGTGAAGCTGATTTGAGCGAGGTCGAAATGATCGTGCTTGACGAAGCAGACCGTATGGCTGATGAGGGTTTCATGCCGCAAGTTGAGTGGGTATTGCGCCACGTCACGAAAGAACATCAGACGATGTTGTTCTCGGCCACTCTCGATGGCCAAGTTGCGACACTTGTCAAGCGCTATATGAATTCGCCACAAGAAGTGAGCATCGACGCACCAACCGACACTGTCGGCACGATGCGCCATTTATTTTTAGGCGTTCACCACATGGATAAAAACCGCGTGATCGCCGCCATGGCTCGCGCGGGCGGCCAAACCGTCGTCTTTTGCGACACGAAGCGAACTTGCGACAAAGTAGCCGATGATCTTGCTGGACTTGGTGAAAAAGTTTCGGCACTACATGGAGACATGGCGCAGGGCGCCCGTGAACGATCGCTTCGAAAATTTGCTCAAGGCGAATTAAAAATTTTGGTCTGCACCGATGTTGCTGCGCGTGGCATCGACATTGACGATGTCGGCATCGTCGTGCACTATGTGCCGCCACTAGATGTCAAGACTTATTTGCATCGCTCGGGTCGAACGGCACGTGCGGGCAAAGACGGTTGGGCAGTAACTTTGGCTGAATACAACCAACACACGACCTGTCGAATTATTCAGCGTGGCTTGAAACTCGAGGCACAAGCGCCAATCGAAGTTTTTTCGAACGACAAACGTCTTGCCGATCTCGGTTCGTTTTTAAAAACAAACCAAAACAGTTAGAACCAACTGGGTCGAGTCTTTTCGAACTGAGAGATTGCGGCTTCGTGTTTCAGCGATATCGCAATGTCGTCAAGTCCGTTAAGAATTCGATTCTGCGTGTCGGGGTTCATGGCGAACTTTTCACTGAGACTGCAACTGGGCACTTCGACCGTCAGCCTTTCGACGTCTACGGTGATTTCAGTTTTTGGGTCAGACTCGATGATTTGCCAAAGTTTGGCAACTGTCTCTTCGCTTAACTCGACGACGATCAAACCGTTTTTTCCGCAGTTGTTGCGAAAGATGTCGCTGAAACTCGGTGCGATTACAGCGTCGAATCCGCCCTGTTGAATCGCCCAAACTGCGTGTTCGCGCGACGAACCAACTCCAAAACTTTTGCCAGCAACCAAGATTGACGCACCTGCGTATCGCTCGTCGTTGAGCACGAAGTTGCGATCGTCGCGCCAAGTTGAAAACAAGCCCTTTTCAAA
>RFMT01000285.1 GCA_009927565.1 Acidimicrobiia bacterium | reverse complement strand
ACCACGGCCCTGACGGCCCTCAAAGTTTCGATTTGAGGTGCTCGCCGCGCGTTCTTGTGGCGCGAGTTTGTCGGGGTTCATCGCCAAACACATCGAGCAACCAGGCTCGCGCCAGTCGATGCCGGCGTCGATAAAAATCTTGTCAAGCCCTTCGGCTTGCGCTTGCAATTTCACGGCGTGACTGCCAGGCACAACCATCGCGCGTTTTACAGAAACTTTTCGACCACGCACGACGTTTGCTGCTGCGCGCAAGTCTTCGATGCGCGAATTCGTGCATGATCCAATAAAAACGGTGTCGACTTTGATGTCACGAATCGCAGTGCCGGCTTGTAGACCCATATATTCGAGTGCTCGCGTCACGCTGTCGCGTTCGGTCGCGTCGGCGTAGTCGCTTGGCGTCGGCACGCGACCGTCAAGTGCAACAACTTGGGCGGGGTTGGTGCCCCAAGTTACGTGCGGTGAAAGTTTGCTCGCATCAATCGTGACTTCTTTGTCGAATTTGGCACCATCGTCAGTGCGAAGTGTCTGCCAGTCGGCGATCGCTTCGTCAAACTTTGCGCCCGAAGGTGCGAACTCGCGACCGCGTAAATAGTTAAAAGTTGTTTCGTCAGGTGCAACGAGACCCGCGCGCGCACCTGCCTCAATCGACATATTGCAAACTGTCATGCGACCTTCCATCGACAACGCACGAATTGCCGCGCCGCGATATTCGATCACATGCCCGATGCCGCCACCCGTGCCGATTTGGCCAATCACGGCGAGGATGATGTCCTTTGCTGTCACCCCATTCGGCGCAACACCTTCAACATTCACACTCATCCACTTAGGTCGCGCTTGAGGCAAAGTTTGTGTTGCTAAAACATGTTCGACTTCACTCGTGCCAATGCCAAACGCGAGTGCGCCGAATGCACCGTGCGTTGCGGTGTGGCTGTCGCCGCAAACGATTGTCATGCCAGGCAAAGTGCGACCTTGTTCTGGGCCGATGACGTGCACGATGCCTTGACCCGGATTGCCCATCGGGTAGAGCGTGATGTTGAATTCTTTGGCATTGTTGCGCAACACTTCGATTTGTTTTGCCGAAATCGGATCAGCGATCGGCAGATGAATATTCTCGGTCGGCACATTATGGTCTTCGGTTGCCACGGTTAGATCTGGTCGACGAACTGTGCGTTGCGCCAAGCGCAAACCGTCGAATGCTTGCGGGCTCGTCACTTCGTGAACAAGGTGTAAGTCGATATATATAAGGTCTGGTTGGTTTGGTCCAGAACTGACCACGTGGCGATCCCAAATCTTTTGCGCCAGGGTCTTAGGTTGCGAATTCACCGTTCTATTCTGCCTGTTTAATCCCGCGACTCAACCCACGTTCTCGACCTCGTTGCTCGCTATCAGAAATATTGTTACCGACAATGCGAGTAATGCGATTGCAAGCGCGAACAATGAGCCAGTAATACCCATTGGAGGAGTCCAAACTGGTTTGGAAAATACATCGAAAAAGTTGAACTGCTTGACGCCGACGCTGTACCGCCGTAAAGCAATCAACCCGGAAAAGAAGTTACAGCCGGACCAGGCAGCGAGAAAGAGTTTTTTAGTGCTTTTCGAGGGGGACCAGTTCAAGCCACCCAAAATTGGAATGCCGACGATCAGTGGCGTCAGATGACGACCTTGAACTCCGAAGTTTCCTCCATATTTTTGGGTGCTCCAATTCAAATAAACCATCATTGACATTGTTATTAGGGGCAAGACGGAGATTGCAGTTCGATGACGGAAACTCATTGTTTGCCATGTCCGGAAAACTGCGACCGCAGAGAAAAATACAAAGGACCATATAACGATTGTTGGCGCTGGAGTGTCGAGCCAGCCAAAGTTTCCAATCGACTCGGCAATTTTTCTAGTTAAATCGTTAAGGGATTGCTGAACTATCTCGAATAAATTTGGCGTTTCTTCTTTAACGTAGTTTTTATCCAAATTGTGTGAGTAGATAAACAACTGCCAGACGCCAGCCAAAAGAGTTGACGTGCCGAGAATGACCACGACGACTTTGCTTTGCTTCGCAAATGACTTAAAGCCTCCGCTCATAGGAGTCGAAAGGAAAACCAAAAATGCTGTAATCAACAAATATATTGGTCCGGTAGGTCGAGCAAGAGCGAGTATGGTGCCTGACGCGATGATTGAAAATGAGTTCAATTTAGAGCTTCGTTTCAACCAGGCGTAAGAAGAAGCCCACATACATACTGCTGCTGCAATCTCGAGTGCGCTGGCACTTATTACCGAACTTGCGAATATCACACCTGGTGAAATTGCAGCAAAAATGACTATTGGAGAGCGATTAATGTCGCGCCAAGACGTGACTGCAAGTGCAAAAAATATCGAAGAAATCAAGGCGTTAAAAAAACGACTTAGGTAAACAGACATATCTGTGGCACCTATTAACGAGCCAAGTCCACTAAAGAAATATCCAATGGGTGGATACCTACCCATGTCGGTCCGAGGGTCTTCAACTGGTGTAAGCGATTCAAGAGGAAGTGAACATGCCGGAGTATCAGGTTTGCCGACAAAGCACCAAGGAACGAGTTGAGCAACACCGAACTGCTGAGGAATGTCAACGTAGGTAGACCAATAGGCAGTTGTTTCACTTGGCGCAATATCAGTGCCAGTAAATTGTCCCCGAACTATTGCCGCACCGCGAATATAACTAGCGGGTTCGTCTGGGCCAGAAAATAGGGGAGTCAATGTTGACCAAACGGATATCAAAAAAAAGAAGGATAAAAATATTGACGTAAATGTGTGTGACTGGATCCAGTCTTTTAGACGTCCACCGAATCTCATTAGATAAATGGTGGCACATATGCGAGGTCGTTGAGCGCAAGCCGAGTTTGTGTGCATGGCACACATTTGGGCATGCAAAAACAACTTGAACCAATTGATCTAGCCAAGTGCGTCGAATCAAGCCTGCACACATCTCTTGACGGTTTCGATTTGCCGCGTGCCCGGTTATACGGTGTCAGCGTTGTCGACGTTGCAGGCGTGCGCTCAAATCAAAATGGGGCACTGCGAATAAGTTTTCTTGCCGAACATGGTGACGTTTATGAATTGCTCGACGCACCAAGCAGCGCAATTGCCCGCATGTTTGACGCCGCAGTTGTTCTCACATGCGGATGGGCTGCGCCGATCGACCGCAGTGAAAGCCCCGAGAACGAAGATCCAAGCGAGGTTCCGCCGAGTCAACACCCGCAGCGCCGTCGAGTGCGATTGGTCGTCAGTGTTTGTGACGACGGGGTGGCTTCGGTTTTGCGTTTCGCCGACACACCCGACGACATCGTCACTGATGCTGGCTCTGCTCGCGGTAGTTTGGCCGATGCAGTCAATAATTTGTGGCGCGACCCGAAAGTCGTCGTCAGCCGCGAAACTATCGAATAATAGTTTTAGCCTGCGTCAGTTCGCGCTAGCGAGACGAGCGAATCAAAACCGACATGCACGCTTCAACGAGAGTCGGCACAAAGATCTCTTTTTTCGCAAACACCGCATTGTGTCCGCCGTGCACTTCGAAAACTTCTACATCTTTCAATAGTTGGTAGAGCTCGGTTTGACGACTCGGTGCGACAACGCCGTCATCGGTGGTGATGACAACCGCAGATGGTTCGTCGAATTTTGGCAACCAGTCGCGCGAGTCGAAGTTGCCGATTGCACTACCTGCTTCGAGAATATGACGCCAATCGTGTGATGCAATTTGTTTGACCGCCCATGGCGCTAATCCGTTCGACTTGCGCTGCAAATAAAGTTGATCGGTCAACCATGTGCGTGCTTGAGCCGAGGTCAGTCGTGAAAGCGCGGCGAGACCGGTGAGACCGAAAAAACTCAGTTTCTCTTCGCGCGATTTTGCAAAGTGACTCGCAGTGCTGCAGAGAACTATGCCGCGAACTCGATGCTCATGACGTTGCCACAATAACTGCGCGACTGTGCCACCCATTGAGTAGCCAACAGGAATAAAAGTTGAGATACCCAGAACGTCGGCGAGTGCCGCGACATCATCTGCGCAGTCTTCGAGTTTGAAGTTTGTTTTTGTGCGAATGCCCCGACCATGCCCGCGTAGATCTAGCGCAACGACATTAAAGTTTTCGCTCAATGCATCGAAGCATGTGAACCAATTCAGATCAGCAGTTGCTGTCCAGCCGTGCAACAGCATGAGGGTCGGCGCGCCAGCCGGGCCTTTCTTC
>RFMT01000173.1 GCA_009927565.1 Acidimicrobiia bacterium | reverse complement strand
AGCCGCCGAAGTTATGCGTGACCCAGAGCGCGCAGTAGTCGTGCACGCACGTGAAGAATTTGGTCTTGATGCAGGAAACTTGCCCAACCCAATTCAAATTGCGCTCATCTCGCTGGTCACATTTTTTGCCGGCGCAATGCTGCCCGTCGTGCCATGGATTTTTAGTAGCGGCAACTCTGCAAAGTATGCGTCAGTGATCGTTGCCGTAATCGCAGCGGCTCTGGCCGGCTATGCCATCGGGCAACAAGCCGAACGATCAAAAATTTCTGGTGCTATTCGACAAGTGGCGATTATGTTGCTCGCTGTTGGTGTCACATATGTAATTGGTCGACTCGTTGGCGTTTCTATCAATTAAAAACGCGGCAACCCGACTCGGCAACAAACATGACAATCGGTCAACAAACAAATGTTTACGGAGAACCTCTCGAGCCCTGCAACTTTGACCCGATAACTGGTTTTTATCGCACAGGTTGTTGTGAAACAGGTGGCGACGATGCGGGCGTACACACTGTGTGTGCGATCATGACCGCCGAGTTTCTTGAATATTCAAAATCTGTCGGCAACGATCTCTCGACCCCGATGCCACAATATGGTTTCGCTGGCCTAAAGCCTGGCGACCAATGGTGTCTTTGTGCGCCGCGCTGGCAAGAAGCGTTCGAGGCCGGCAAAGCACCGAAGGTTAAGTTGCGTTCAACCCACACATTGACACTCGAATTTGTTGCGCTAAAAAATCTTGAAGCGCACGCAATCGATAAATAATTTTTAAGCGCCAGTGAGTGCGCGCCAACTGCCTGGCATGCCTGTGCGCACTTGTTCTGGTGTCATCAGCATCGTGCTCTCTGGCACCATGTCGACAAGCGCGCGAATTTCTGAATAGTGATGCGCCGCATCACCCAAACCAGCAAACAGTTCTTTGCGTCGCGCAACAAGATCTGCTGGTGGGTCTAGCAACATGAAACCCCAGATACCAAACGCGACCGTCAAATCATGAATCACTGGCGCTCGACCATATTTCGAGGCGCGACGCAAGGCGATGGCAATTGCTCCACGAATTGCGTCATCGGCAGACTCGCCAGGCTGCAACACGATTGAGTCGCGCAAAGATTCGGCAAGTTTCAGTGCATAACCCTGATCAGGGCCCTGATAGCCGAGTTTCTGACCTTTGGGTTGCCGGGCCACGATTGCCGCAGGTTTATCGTTTCGCCACGGTGACGGCACATGTTCAGGCGACGAATATGTTCGCGGACGATCAGTCGGATCTAACGGAGTGAACTTTGGTGCTGCCATAACGCGACCAGCCTAGAACATTTAAAACCGAGAACATTTAAATCAGGGTCAAGATTGCAAATGCAGCAAGCCGTACACAAGCGACTCTTCAAGTGCTCGCCACGACGCTTCGATGATGTTCGCCGAAACGCCGATTGTCGTCCATGTGCGTTCACCATCGGTGGCATCAATCAGAACGCGAGTGACCGCACCTGTTGCCGAACCCGAGTCGAGAATGCGAACTTTATAGTCGGTGAGATGCACGCGCTCTAATTGCGGATAACTTGCCCGCAACGCTTCACGCAACGCAGTGTCAATTGCATTTACCGGACCATTGCCCTCAGAAGTAAACACACTGCGAGTTTCACCAACCCAAACTTTGACGGTTGCTTCTGTGGTGAATGTGCCGCTTGCGGCTTCGTCGGTAATGACGCGCATCGACTCGACTTTGAAAAACGATTGATCCCATCCGGCGGCGCGGCGCATGAGCAACTCAAGCGATGCATCGGCGGCTTCGAAGTGGTAGCCCTCGAACTCGAGACGCTTTAGATCGTCGATCACTTGACCGATTGCCGGACCATCAAGTTTGATGCCCAACTCTTGCGCCTTCATCGTGATTGTTGCACGACCTGCCATTTCAGAAACCAAAAAGCGTGTGCCGTTGCCGACGAGTTCTGGCGAAACGTGTTCGTAAGCGTCTTTGGCGCGAGCGATCGCTGAAACATGCAAACCTGCTTTGTGCGCAAATGCCGACGCACCAACGTATGGTGCCTGCGGGTTCATGGGTCGATTCAAAACTTCGGCGACATGATTGCTGACTTGTGTGAGTCGCTCGAGATGGCCTTCGGGCAAACACTTGTAGCCGAGTTTGAGTTGCAAGTTTGGAATAACAGTCGTCAAGTTTGTGTTGCCTGTTCGCTCGCCCAAACCGTTGAGCGTGCCCTGAACATGTCGCGCACCACTCTGCACGGCGGCAAGCGAATTGGCCACTGCACAACCCGTGTCGTCGTGACAATGAATGCCAATTATGACGTCGTTGCCAATGTGGCGACGAACGTCGGCAACGATTTTTTCAATTTCATTTGGCAGTGAGCCACCGTTTGTATCGCACAACACCAAATGTGTTGCACCACCGATAACGGCTGCCTCGAGCACGCGCAACGAATATTCGGCGTTGTGTTTGTAGCCGTCAAAGAAGTGCTCCATGTCGACGAGCACACGACGGCTATTGGCAACCAGATATTTGACCGAATCGCTGACCATCGCCACACCCTCATCGAGCGAAGTCTGCAACGCCTGTTCAACGTGATAAGCCGAACATTTAGCCACAATGCACACAGCGCTCGTCTCGGCTTCGACCAAATTGCGCAGCGTCGGGTCGTCGTCGACTTTGCCCATCGGGCGACGAGTCGAGCCAAACGCAACGAGTGTCGACGTCTTGAGGCTTAGTTCAGTGCGAGCACGGGCAAAGAACTCGATATCTTTCGGGTTAGCACCGGGCCAACCACCTTCGATGTAGTGAACACCAAGAAAGTCGAGTTGTTCGGCGATGCGAAGTTTGTCTTGTACGCTCGCCGAAACGCCTTCGACCTGCATGCCGTCACGCAGTGTGGTGTCGAAGACTTCGACGAGTTCGCGGTTTTGTGACATGAGTTCTACTTAGCCAACTCGCACCATTGCTTATAGCGGTCGTCTTGACCACGCACGGCTTTGGCATAGGTTGCTGCAATCGCCTTAGTCATCGGACCCGGGCACGGAATCTTGCGCTCGTCGACCGAATTAACCGAGCCAACTTCTGCCGCAGTGCCGCAAACAAAAATTTCGTCGGCGATGTAGAGATCACTGCGGGCAATGTTGTCGACACGAATGTCGTAGCCCAAATCGCGGGCGATCGTCGTCACGCTCGATTGTGTGATGCCTTCAAGCGCACCTGCAGAAAGTGGCGGTGTCAAGATAACGCCATTGCGAACGCAGAAAATGTTTTCACCGGTGCACTCGGCGACCAAACCACTTGGTGAGAGCATGATCGCCTCGTCATAACCGGCCTTCAATGCTTCGACTTTTGCCAGCGACGAGTTGACATAATTGCCGACAGTCTTTGCCGCGGGTGGCATCGTGTTGTGATCGTGACGCGTCCACGAAGAAATTTTCATGCGCACGCCTTTTTGAACAGCGTCGTCACCAAGATAAGCGCCCCATGGCCAACACGCGATCGCCACGTCGACTTTGCACGGCAATGTATTGAGACCCATTTCGCCGTAGCCGTAATAGGCAATTGGACGAATGTAACAAGAAGGCAGACCAGTTGATTTCACGGTCTGTTTGGTCGCTTCGACGAGTTCTTCAACCGAATATGGCAGGTCCATGCCCATGATTTTCGCGCTGTTGTGCAAGCGCTTAATGTGATCGGTCAACCGAAAAACTGCAGGACCATTTGCTGTCTCATACGCACGAATGCCCTCGAAAACGCCGGTGCCGTAGTGCAGTGTGTGAGTAAGTACATGCACCTTTGCGTCGTCCCAATTGACGAGCGAGCCATTCATCCAAATTTTTGGCGTGGTCTTAATTGGCATTGGTTCTCCTGATTTTTCTGAATTTCAGTCTATGAGTGAGGCGTTAAATTTTCGCCTTGACTCGGCGCGCTATTTCGTCACCGACCGAGACAGTTGAGCCAGAAACAGGCTCGGCGCAAGCATCTCGCAACAACTCGGCGGCCTTTGCCTCGCCGAGAAACTCGAGCATGTGGGCAGCCGACAAAATCGCCGCGACAGGGTTTGCGACACCCTTGCCGGCAATATCTGGGGCCGAACCGTGCACAGGTTCGAACATCGATGGACCACTGCGAGTTGGATTCAGATTCGCCGACGATGCAACACCGATGCCACCCGAAACAGCGCCGCCCAAATCGGTGAGAATGTCGCCGAACAAATTGTCGGTGACGATCACGTCATAGCGGTGTGGGTCTTGCACAAAATAAATGCACGCCGCATCAACATGATTGTATGCAGTTGCAACATCGGCAAATTCTTTTGCAACTCGGTCAAATGTGCGTTGCCACAAGTCGCCAGCAAAAGTGAGCACGTTAGTTTTGTGAACGAGCGTTAAGTGTTTGCGAGTTCGCGTGCGAGCAAGTTCAAACGCGTAGCGCACGCATCGCTCGACACCTTTTGCCGTGTTGACGCTGCCCTGCGTTGCAACTTCGTCGGGTGTGCCACGGCGCAACACGCCGCCTTCGCCAACATACGGGCCTTCGGTATTTTCGCGAATGACGACAAAGTCGTGCGGCTTAGTGTGCCCTGGGGCCGTGCCGTTGAACGGGCGACGATTTATATATAGGTCTAACTCGAAACGCATCTTGAGCAACAAGCCGCGCTCGATAACGCCCGGTGGCACACCCGGGGTGCCGACAGCGCCAAGCAAAATCGCATCAAACTTGCGCAACTCGGCAAGAGTCGCATCTGACAAAACCTCGCCGTCGCGCAAATATCGCGCACCGCCCAAATCAAAATTGGTCGTCGCAAGTTTGACGCCAGTTGCGCTGACAACTTTTAACGCCTCAGCAAGAACTTCTGGACCGATACCGTCGCCACCGATGACAGCGACACGATGACCCGCCACAGAACTATTTGTCGCCACGTGTTTTGTCGTTCAGTTTTTGCGAAACCATGCCTTTAATCGTACGGCGCAAACACGAGCGAAAGCCGACCATTAACCTGACGCCATCTAGATAGCATTTTTAAGGTCATGATCCATCAACTTTCGCGAAAAACCTATGAGAGATTGCGTGAAGAGCACGCAGACTTAACAACTCGTGGTCGCATTGTGGCCGCAGAGAAAATTGCCCGTGCCCGCGAGCACGGTGATCTGAAAGAAAACGGCGACTATCACGCGGCAAAAGATGAGCACGGCCACATGGAAGCCCGCATTCGACAACTCGAATCGATACTTGAACAAGCCGAAATCGTCGAGCCATCAAAAGACGGCACTGTGGGTCTTGGCATGATCGTGACTGTGCTCTACGACGGCGACGACGAATCAATGGCCGAAAGTTACTTGATCGGACACATTGAAGAA
>RFMT01000268.1 GCA_009927565.1 Acidimicrobiia bacterium | reverse complement strand
CGTTTTTAGTCGCGATAGCGGTTGAGTATTCGCCTTCGTCGCTCACGCTCGACACTTCTCTGTTTGGTTGTCTGCCACAGCAAAACGAAAAGTATCGCCAGCGATGGTGTAACTATAACTACCGCCCAGATATCCATGTCAGATCAAAGACCAGATGTCGAGCACTACGAGCACACCGATTATCAACAGTGCTATGCCCAATAGTTTGGTGAGAATTGTTGACGGCCATTTTCGACTTGAGCGCGCGAACCAGCCGATTGCCGTGAGCGTCAACCCGGGCACGCCGAGTGCGACGAAACCTATTTTGATCATCTCGGCAGGGTTGTCGACCTGGTTGGCGATCAAACCTCCCCACCATTTGGCTACGAACAACATCAACACCACTTTGAAAATTCCGCGCGGCAAAAATCTGTGCACTGATTTGAAGTCAGGTAGTTTGTCGCTCACAAGACCGACGAGTTTTGGCACGAGATAAATCAATCCGCCGAGCCATAGCGCCCAGTTGTTGCCGATGAACACAACAGCAACGAACAAGTAGACAGCCAGTCGTACAAATATCGACACAAGTTCTTGGCCGGGTATCGGCTGTTCGAGGGGTTGACCAACCAGAGATTTGAGACGCACTGGTGTGGTCACAACAGCCAGGTTCTCGAACACGAAACGTGTGATCAAAGCAACCAGCACAGCGACACGAATATGGTTCACGAACCCAGCCGAAGGCGAATTGAAACCAGTCAGTCCGGGCAACGCCGAATACATCGCCCCGGCCACCCACGCACCAAACAACACAACCAAAACAAAATCAACGGTTCGCAACCACGACGTATGCTCACCTTGACGACGAGCACGTCTAAACGGACGAGTCGCCGCAGCAATCATCGGCGCCGCGAAACAAAACACCGAGATCCCCAACAACCCGCGCACCGAATCACCCGAAACAAGCCCACCACCAATACCAACAGCAACGGCGAACACCAAAGCCCCGACAAAACCAGACAACGCATCAAATGCCCCGAGCACAACAAGAGCCGTCAACCACCACAACGAAGGCATCACTGCGTCGAACCCGGTGCTACTCGCCGCAGCAAAACCAAAAACACCACCAACAACCGGCAACACCAACCAAAACACACCCAACAGTGCACGCAAATAAACGGCATCACCGAATATGCCAGCCAACAACGGTGAAACTTTCACCGCGCGATGAGGCAACGCAATACTCACACGATCAACAACGTCAACCGACAAAACCGCCAACCGATCAACATCCCGATCGACATCAGCACCGCCGAACACGACAGCAACATCAGCAACATCGGCCGACTCACGCTCTTCATCTTCCTCACGCCGACGCGCAGCAGTAACACCAATCGCGGCCAACAGAACCGCGGCCTGCGCAGCCAAATCAACAACATTGCGCGGCTGCGACAAAGGATCAAAAGGTGCCGGCCCAACATTCGGCAGAATCTCAACGTCTATGCTCACCGAACGCTCTTGGCCATCGGGCCCAAGTCCGTTGACCTGCGAAATGTGGTCGCCAATTCGAACATCTTCTGTAATTCTGAATTCGGCAGCAAAACCACCTTGATCGTCGACATTCAAAGCGCCGAGTTCACGTGGCGATGAAAACAGCCACGTCTTGGCAATTGTTCCTGGTGCGAAACCCTCTCCAGCAACAGAAATATAGTTGCCGTGCTTAACGACAACTGCGCCACGTGAATTGAATTCAAACGGTTTTCCATTTTTGTCGACAGCGGCGATCGAAATTTTGAAACCGTCATTGCTCGACAACAGCATCACGCTGTTGTTGACGCGCTTCAACTCAATCGTCTTTTGCACGCTGTCATCGAGCATGACGAAATTTCCGGTCCCCGCATCGTCGACGACCCCAGGCACAAATACAGGGTCGGTATAGTCGTCGGTCTCGTCAGCGATTATTTCAATCACTTCACTCAGCGCAGGCGTGCGAGCCTCGACAAGAGTCGCGGTCGCATCGGCGACCTGAACCGCAGTCGACTTCGGATCTGCCAAAACTTTGTCAAGGGCTTTTTGCGCAGAAACAATCTCCTCAACGCTGATACTTTCGACTTTGGCGACGGCAATCTTCAACTCTTTGACGGTTTGTGCCGCATCTGCAGTTGCCTGAGACGATTCGTCGACGGCTTTTAATTTCTCTAATTTTTGCTCGGCGGTACGCACTGCAACAACCACCGCTGACTTTGGATCCATGACCGACAAGCGCAAATCGGCAACGGCGATTTGCGCCGACTCGACGTTGCTTGTTGCCGATGCCTTGGCTGTTTCCAAAATCTTTTCTGCCTTTGAAAGACCGACCAAAATAGTTTGCGGAATTGTTGTTGTCGTGGTTGATGTCGTCGTCGTGGTTGATGTCGTCGACGCTGTCGATGTCGTCGACGCTGTCGATGTCGTCGACGCTGTCGAAGTAGAAGACGAAGTCGTCGGCCGGGGCAAAGTTGTCACTGGCGCAAGAGGCGCTAACGCAGGCGCAATAGTTGATGTGGTCTGACGCACCGTCGTTGTAGTTGGTCGCACAGTCGTCGTGGTCACTACCACTGGTCGCACAGTCGTTGTAGTCACTACAACTGGTCGCACAGTCGTCGTGGTGATCGGTCGTCGCACCGTCGTCGTTGTAGCTGGTCGCACCGTCGTCGTTGTAGTTGGTCGCACCGTCGTCGTGGTCGTTGCGGGCGGCACCACGACCGTAGTCGTTGTAGTGGTCGTTGTCGTTGTCGCGGGCGCAGTCGTTGTAGTCGTAGTCGCAGCAACAGGCGAAGATGCAGGTGCTGTAGTCGTCGTCGTGGCGGCCGTGACTGTGGCGGTCGTGGTGAATGAAGCCGCGTCATTGCCCGTCGAGTCTTGAATCGCCGAGTTCGAGTTGGCTGTGTTGTTTGCTGGCGCAGTGTACGCAATGTCGATCGTCGTTCCGCTCGCCACGTTTGAAGCAAGCGCGAGAATGACCGTTACGCCCGACACCGTCACTGACGACACCGTGACCGCAACACCACCAACCGAAACGGCAAAATCACTGGCGGTTGCAGTCGTGGCGCTGAGCGTCTCGCTAAGCGTGAGCGTTATCTGATTGCCCGCAGTGTTTGCACTCGCACTCGACAATGTTGGCCCAGCAGTGTCGATCACGATTGCGTGTGCCCCCGCAATGTTGTTCGCGCCACTGGGTACGGTCGTAGATGTCATGGCGTTGCCTGCCGTATCGGTCGGCGCACTCGTGAGTGCATACGAACTCACGGTCAAGTCGCTGCTGGTGTCACCTACGCCAACCGTATAGGTGCCAGTCAAAGTCGTAGATGTTGCCTTCGTCAACACGACGGTGTCGCCCGTGTCGAGCGTGACGGTGATCGACGCACCGTCGGCAACTGTCTCGCTCATCGTTGCGGTGATATTGATCGCGGAACCAACACCATACGATCCGTTAGCCGTCGTCGACGAAAACGACGAAACAGTTGGTCTCGTCGTATCGATCGTCAACGTGATCGCAGCCGACGTGGCAGAGTCAACGCCGCTATTCGTTTGCTTCGAGGTAATCGACCAGTCACCATCGGCAAGTGTGCCGAGATCACAACTCGACTGCGCAGTTGCGCTGAACGTACACGTCACCGAAGTCGAGCCAGCCTTCGTCGCAGTCACCGTCACCGTGTTGCCATTCGTCGCACTGCCAACCGAAATAGTTGGTGTGTTATCAGAAGTGATGTTGTCTGAATTCGAAGAACCAGAGTCAGAGCCGGCAGCCAAATCAGGCGTCGCGGGTGCCGACGGTGCTGCAATGTAGGTGAAGCCACCGCTCAGGGTTGCAGTTTGCGCATCGGTGTTGGTGACCACGATGTTTTGCGCACCCGCCGTGCCCGCCGGGGTCGTGCAGGTGATCGACGTCGCCGAAACCACCGTCACACTCGTGCAGGCCGCACCGCCAACGGTGACCGTCGCGCCAGCCAAGAAGTTCGTGCCAGTGATCGTGATCGCGGTGCCACCAGCGGTGGTACCCGAGGTGCCCGACACACTCGACACACTCGGCGCAGCAGCTAACGGGGTGACGCTCACCGATGACGATGCCGATGACGACCCGGAAGAGTTGATCGCCTTGAGATAGATCGTGTAGGCGGTGCCACCCGTCAACCCCGGGATCGTCACCGGCGACGAGGCATCGGCAGGACTCAGTGCCGTGAACGTCGTGCCATCCAATGAATACGAATAGTTGGTGATCGTCGCACCATTGGCCGAGCCGGCAGTGAAGGAGATTTCCGCCGAGCCATTGCCTGCGGTCGCCGACAGCGAGGTCGGCGCACCTGGGGCAGTGGCTGAGAACGACGAAGAGCACGTGCTGCCAGGGTCGCCGTTACTCCAACTGCTTTCCGAGTTGCCCCATGCATTCACCGCTCGCACGTAGAACTTGTAGGTCGTACCAGAGGTGAAGCCGAGGGCTCGCATGTCCCACGTGAGCGATGATCCGGTTTGTGCTGGGCTAAAGGCAGTCCAACTCGTGGGATCTGACGCAGGTCGCGAGGTTGCGAGATGATACTCGTAGTTGGTGATTGCCGATGCACCAGCCGAAGTTTGCGTGACGTTGTAGGTGATGTTTTGGTTGCTTCCACTGCAACTCCCGAGCGTTGGTCGCGACGGCAAACCACCCGCCGTTGCCAACGTGTTGATTACACCACCAGCCGATGTGCCACTGCCAGCAGTCGTCGAACCATTGGTGAGTGCCGAGACGT
>RFMT01000323.1 GCA_009927565.1 Acidimicrobiia bacterium | reverse complement strand
ATTGTTGAGCGAAAAGACGGTGTGGCAACTCTGACGCTGAATAATCCCTCTGAGCGCAACACGATGACCGCCGAAATGGTCGCCGACATTTCGGTTGAAATGGACGACATTGAAGCCGACCTAAAAGTTGGTGCGCTGATTGTGACCGGTGCGGCCCCAGCATTTTGCGCAGGGGCAAACCTCGGCAACTTGGCTGACGCTGATGGTGCATCGCTGACAAAGATTTATGAAGGTTTTTTGCGCATCGCACGTTCACCCTTGCCGACGATCGCGGCAGTCAATGGTGCGGCGGTTGGCGCTGGTATGAATTTGGCTTTGTGTTGTGATGTTCGCATTGCTGCTGCTCGTGCAAAATTTGATACTCGGTTTTTGCAGATCGGTCTGCACCCGGGCGGCGGCCACACTTGGATGTTCCGCAACATTGCCGGACCACAAGCCACGATGGCCGCGGTTGTCTTCGGAGAAATTCTCGACGGCCCAGAAGCGCAGCGAGTTGGTCTGGCATATAAATGCGTGCCCGATGATGAATTGATGACCGTTGCACACACAATGGCAATGCGCGCAGCCAGCGTGCCACGCGAACTATCGACTCTCACCAAGCGCACTATTCAAGAGATGGCAAATGTTGCTACGCACGAACAAGCCGTTGCCAAAGAACTCGAACCGCAGGTGTGGACAACCCGTCAACCTTGGTTCGCCGAGCGCCTCGCCGCCCTGCAATCTCGCCTCAAGAAGTAATTTTTTATTTTTTGGTGGTGAGCCACTGGTGGGTGAGTGCGTCGCGGCGTTCGTGCCATTCTTCGGAGGTGATGGCGTAACGCAAGTGATCTTCCCAGACGCCATTTATCTCAAGAAATCGTTCGGCTAGGCCTTCGAGGCGCAGACCCAACTTTTCAGCAACTCGCTTGCTGTTAGTGTTTCGCGGAATAATGCACACTTCGAGTCGATGCAAGTTCAAGTCGTCGAAAGCAAATTTCATGATTGTCGCTACGCCTTCGGCAACATATCCGTTGCCAGCATGCTTGCGGTCGATCCAGTAGCCGATCGTGCCCGTTTGCATTGCACCACGCACGACATTGTTGATGTTCACTTCGCCAACCAACAAATTGTTCACAAACAGCCCGAGCGTGTACGCCGAACCGTTTTGGCGCTCGCGATCTCGAGCCACGCAACGCCTTTCGAAGGCATCACGGTCAGTCGCCGGGTCAGCAAGAAAATCTGATCGGCGTGGCTCCCAAACAGTTAGCCAGTCGACATTGCGCAACCGAACCTCGCTCCAGGCCTCAAAATCGTGGGCTACCAAAGGTCGCATCATTATTCGCTGTCCGTAAAGTCGCGACGGGGCAACGGGCGCACCAGCGGGATGCAAAAAGCGTTTAGGTGAAGTGTTCGAAGAATGACTCAAGATTTCTTCTTTCGCAGTTCTGAGATTAGCCCGTCGAGCAAATTGTATTGACTAACAATTATTTCAGAGATTTGCAATCGTCGCATTACTGCCACCAGCACACAGCAGCCACCAACGATGATGTCGGCACGATCTCGTGGCAACCCAGGGTTGAACACACGGTCATTGAGCGACTCTGTGGCGAGGGTGCGAAATACGTCTTCAACTGCGTCGCGTGAAAGTTTAAGTTTGTGCAGCGCCGATGGATTAAAAGTTTTCTGGCCAACTTCGACTGCGGCGACGGTCACCACCGTGCCGGCTACGCCAACCACACGATCAACTTGGCCTATGAGCGGATAATTATGCGCAACGTCGTCAACTGCATCAGAAACCAAAGAAATCGCATTTGTCAGCTCTTCTGGTCGCGGTGGGTCACGGTGCAGTTCTGACTCGGTGAGATTGACTGCACCAAATGGAAGACTGACTGCAAAATCTAAAGTATCGGTGCCAACCATGAGTTCGGTTGAGGCACCACCGATGTCGACAACGAGTGTTGGCATCTTTTCGTCAAGCGAACCTGTTGCACCCACGAAAGATAGCGCGCCCTCGACTTCTCCTGAAATAAGTTCGGGTTCGGTATCTGAGATCTTTTGTATCTCGGCAAAAAATTGATTTGTATTGTTGGCTGCGCGACATGCCGCTGTTGCCACGGTTCGGCGATGCACAACATTATGTTGTTTGATTAACGACTCGTATTCGCGCAGGCAATCGATGGTGCGTTGCATTGCCTCGGCACCTAAAGCACCAGTAGTTGCAATGTTTGCGCCAAGTCGCGTCGTACGAACAACTCGCTCAAGAGTCTTGCCAGATTGATCAACGATCAGCAAATTCGTTGAGTTACTGCCAATATCAATCGCGGCGAATACTTTATCCATTGCATACGCACACTAGTTAGTGCTGTCAGCCTTGTTGAAGTCGCCTGTCAACCCACTGGCCGACGACGTCAGTTTTGTTGACGAGCCAATTCGCATAGTGAGCATGCAGACATTTGACACCGACTCGAGTGCCCGCGACGCCACCGTGAGGTCGCGGCCCCTGGTGGTCTGCGGGTATCGCGCTATCGCGTTCGGCGGCATAACGCTCGTGCGTCAATCGAAGTTCTTCAGGGTCGATTTCACTTTCAGCGAGATCAATACAGCCTGCAGACTCAAGGCGACTTATCGCCATATGTTCTTGCACGCCGACGAGCCAGTATCGCGTCGGCATTGGTGTGCCATCAAACAGCAATGGTTCGTTTTTGACGACGATTGGCTCGCCATTTTTGTCACGCAAGACAACTTCAAAATCGCCTTGTGGTTTGCGACCTAGAAGCTCGGTGATGCGAGCAATGTCTTGTGTTGAAGCCTTGGTCACTTGGTAAGCAACTTTGTCAAAGTCTCAATGTCGCTAGATGTGTCGAGATCGTGGGCTGAACCATCACATTCGACTTCTTCAAGCAGATCTTTATGCGACCGAAAGAGACTTCTGGCGCCCTCGTCGCCACGAGTCGGCAGCAGCTGCCACAGTTCTGCGTGAATTCGTACTGGGTTGCCGCGAACTCCGTTGTATGTCGCAACGGCAAGCGGCGACATGGAGTTAGCGACACGCTGCCAACTCGATGGCGTGATCGCGGGTTGATCTGCTAAGCCAACTACAACGCTGCTTGCAGCGTGTCTCTGTGCTTCGGCGAGACCGCATTGCAAACTGCTGGCCATGCCGGTCTGCCAGTCTTGATTGTGTACTTCAATCAAATTTGCCTGTGCAAACTTTGCTTCAGAAATTTGTGCCGATAAGTCAACCGCGCCAGTGACGACGATTACTTGTTTAAATTGCGCCGCCAGACAATTTTGAACAGCCCACGAAAAAATAGTTTTACCATTGATGACGGTCAATAATTTGTGAATATTGCCAAAAAATCTTGAGCCACTTCCGGCGGCCAACAAAACCGCGGTAGTGGCTGAAGTTATTTGATTACTTTTTTGCGCTTCGACCACTGCCCAATAGTGCACTCGGAGCGATTTTCAGCACGAGGCTCAAACGAGTAATCGTGTCGAGCGTTGGTGAAAAATGTCCGTTTTCGATGCGGTTAATCGTCTTGCGGTCAATGCCAGCGCGCTGTGCAAGTTCGTCTTGACTCAATTCGGCCATTTTTCTTAGTTTTCGAAGCTGGCTCGCAACTATTTTCTGCTGGGCTTCACTTTTTGATTTAAGTACTTTTGCTGAAATTGCCATTAATGCATTCTAAAACTTTTGTGGCCACGACGGCGGACTCAAGCAGAGAAAGATCTTTTAACCGTAAATAATGGTTTTCATAGCGCCGTTTGTGACATGTGTTATGTCTCGTTTC
>RFMT01000396.1 GCA_009927565.1 Acidimicrobiia bacterium | reverse complement strand
GGCCTAACCGGCACAAATGTTGGTTGCGACACATCAAGTTGTGGTGCTTGCACGATTCACATGAACGGTGAAGCAGTAAAAAGTTGCACAATCTTGGCGGTACAAGCTGACGGTCAAAGCGTCACCACAATCGAGGGATTAGCAAAAGACGGTGTGATGCATCCGATGCAAACGGCGTTCATGGAGAATCACGGTCTGCAATGTGGTTACTGCACACCCGGCATGGTGATGGCTGCAGTTGGACTACTAAATGAAAACCCGAAGCCAACCGAAGAACAAGTACGGCTCGGACTTGAAGGCAACTTGTGTCGTTGCACTGGATACCACAACATCGTCAAGTCGGTACTCGCTGCTGCGAGCACCAAGTAAGGGGGCGTCATGACAATCACCGAAAACAAACCGACCAGCATCATCGGCACACGATTATTGCGCCGTGAAGACCCACCACTTTTGACTGGCGAAGCAAAGTTCACCAACGATCTGAATATTCCTGGTGCTTTGCATTTAGCAGTCTTGCGCTCGCCATTTGCGCACGCAAGAATCAAATCAATCAATGTTTCGGCTGCACTGAAGATTGCCGGCGTTGTTGCCGTGTATACAGGCAAAGATCTGCAATCAACGTGGGCAGCACCAATGCCGTGTGCATGGCCAGTTACTGCCGACATGAAGAATCCCCCACACTTTCCGCTTGCGAGCGACAAAGTTAACTACGTCGGCGACGGCGTTGCCGCAGTGTTGGCAACAAATGAAACTGCGTCGCGCGATGCACTTGACGCAATCGATGTCGAATACGAGCCGCTGCAAGCCGTTGTCGATCTCGAAGATGCACTCAGCGACAAAAACGTCATTCACAAAGACCTCGGCACCAACAAGAGCTACACATGGCCGCTACTTGTTGAAGAAACTCCTGGCTGTGTTGAAGAAGCCTTCAAGAAAGCCAAATACAAAGTCAAAGAACGCTACGTTCAACAACGCTTGATTCCGATGGCGATGGAGCCTCGCGCAATCGCCGCGGTGCCACAGCCATTTGGCGGCGACATCACTCTTTATTCAGCCACTCAAATTCCACACATTTTGAAAGTGATGACTGCACTCACACTTGGCATACCCGAACAGCAAGTGCGCGTCGTTGCACCAAGTGTCGGTGGTGGTTTTGGCTCAAAACTAGATGTTTACGCCGAAGAACTTCTGTGCATGGCACTCGCCCGCAAACACAACACACCAGTGCGTTGGGTTGAAGAGCGATCAGAAAATGCGCAGGCGACGATTCAAGGTCGTGGACAAATTCAAGAAATCGAGCTGGCCGCTGACGAAAAAGGCAAGATAACCGCGGTGCGAGTGCGAATCGTCGGTGACATGGGTGCCTATTTGCAACTCGTCACACCTGGCGTGCCTTTGCTCGGTGCGTTTTTGTATGCAGGCGTCTATGACATTCCGAAGGCATACGACTTCAGTTGCACTTCGGTGTTTACCAACTTGACACCGACAGATGCATACCGCGGTGCTGGTCGACCTGAAGCAACATATGCAATTGAAATGGCGATTGAAGCGCTCGCCCGAGAGATGAAAATCGACCCGTTTGAATTGCGCAAGCGCAACTACATCAAAAAAGAGCAGTTTCCGTATACGGCATTTAGCGGTTTGACATACGACTCTGGCGATCACCTACTGGCAGCAGAAAAAGCCGCCACGCTGACCGACCTCGCTGGTGTTCGTGCACAACAGAAAAAGCAAAATGTGCCCGGTGCGACGAAACTTCTCGGCGTCGGCATGAGTTCGTATTTCGAGATGTGTGGTCTCGCACCATCTCGCGTTTTGGCATCACTTAACTACAGCGCTGGCGGTTGGGAAGCCGCAACAGTCCGAGTGTTGCCGACCAACAAAGTTCAAGTCATCACAGGCACTTCACCGCACGGTCAAGGACACGAAACTTCGTGGGCAATGATCGCATCAGAAAAACTCGGTGTCGCACCCGAAGATGTCGATGTCTTGCACAGCGACACGGCGATCTCAGCACTGGGTCTTGACACCTATGGCTCGCGAAGTTTGCCCGTTGGTGGCGTCGCGATTGCACTCGCCTGCGACAAAGTGATCGAGAAAGCAAAATTGATAGCCGCGCATCAACTTGAATGTGCAGCCGAAGACTTGCAGTTCGTTGGCGGCACTTTCAGCGTCAAGGGCTCACCCGATCGCGCTTTGCCGCTTGCCGCAATCGCTTTCGGTGCGTTCACGGCACACAACTTGCCCGATGGCTGCGAACCAAACCTCGAGGCTCAAGTTTCATATGACCCACCAAACTTTTCGTGGCCATTCGGCACGCACATGTGCGTCGTCGAAGTCGACACCGAAACAGGTGCGGTGAAGATTTTGAAATACATCGCGGTCGACGACTGCGGTAATCAGATAAATCCGCTGATTGTCGAAGGCCAAGTGCACGGTGGAGTGGTGCAAGGCATCGCCCAGGCATTGTTTGAAGAAGCCGTTTACGACAGTGACGGCAACTTGAAGACTTCGACACTCGCCGAATATTTGGTGCCAGCGGCAAGTGATGTGCCAGCAATTACAACTGGTCACACGATCACGCCGTCGCCAACAAATCAGCTCGGCGTGAAAGGTATCGGCGAGGCAGGCACAATCGGTGCAGCACCGACAGTGATGACGGCGATCATTGATGCGCTGTCAAGTCTGGGTGTCACGTCGATGGCGATGCCAGCATCACCACAGACGGTGTGGAAAACAATTCAAGAAGCAACTCGTGGAGGTAAGAAATGATTCCTGCAGCATTTGATTACAAGCGGGCATCGTCTGCCGCCGAAGCAATCTCACTTGTCAGTCAATATGGCAGTGATGCCAAGTTTCTCGCAGGTGGCCACAGTTTGTTGCCGCTGATGAAATTGCGTCTCGCACAACCAGCAATGTTGATCGACATCGGTCGCGTCAAAGATTTGTCGTACATCAAAGATGCGGGCAACCACATCGCCATTGGTGCACTAACACGCCATATGGATGTCGAGACTTCAAAAGTTCTGCATGAGCACGCACCATTGCTTAGCCATGCGGCTGGTCATGTTGGCGATGCTCAAGTGCGACATCGCGGCACGATCGGTGGTTCGATCGCGCACGCCGACCCAGCCAGCGATTTGCCAGCCACAACGCTTGCCCTTGGCGCAACTTACGTGGTACAAGGCCCAAAGGGTCAACGCGAAATCGCCGCTGCCAACTTTTACAAAGGCTTTCTCGAAAGTGATTTGGCCGCCGACGAGATGCTGGTTGAAATTCGCGTACCAAAAATGCAGGGTGCCGGCTGGAGCTTTCAAAAGTTCAACCGTCGCGCGCAAGATTGGGCGATTGTTGGCGTTGCCGCTTGGCGTCGCAAAGGCGAAGCCGGTGTTGCGCTTGTAAATATGGGCTCAACGCCGATTTTGGCCACGAGCGTTGCAGGCGCGATCGCCAAAGGCGCTTCAATCAGCGACGCTGCAGCGATGGCATCTAACGAAGCCGACCCGCAAAGCGACTTGAATGCTTCGACCGAATACCGCAAACATTTGGCGAGCGTGTTGGTGCGCCGCGCACTCGAAGCCGCGTCAAAGTAAAACGAGAAATCTCGCCACGAAGTGGCGCGAATTAAAAATTAATTTGTGCCGCTGAACGCGTTGCAATGTATGGCTTGAAGTATTTGGCTCGAATCTCGTTATGCAGAGGGTTCTCGTCGTACACTCGCCAACCTGCGACATCATCAAAAGTTGCCACAATCAAATAGTCGGCGTTTGTCGGGGCCGAAACGCCAAGATCGGGTCCGCAGTGATAACTGCGCACGGTTTCAATTTGCTTGACCATATCGTGAAGAACTTTCGTCACCGTCTCGTGATAGTTCGCAGGCACTTGGTCATTCCAAGTTATTGCCACGACATGCTGCAACATCAGATCAAACCTGTGTAAGCCCCGCCATCAACTTGTAAGTTGACGCCTGTTACAAATTTTGCCGACTCGCTGCACAAAAATGCCACGACACTTCCGAAATCTTTCGGGTCACCGACAAAACCCGCGGGTATGTCAAGCGCCTTGGCGTCTGGTGTTTTGCCGTACAACTGTCTGATGCGATCGGTGTCGTGGGTGCCCGGCTGTACCGTATTCACGGTTACGCCGTCGCCAGCAACTTCGCGTGAAACTGTTTTCAGAAAACCAGTCAAACCTGCACGAGCAGTATTTGACAAAATCAAGTTTGAAATCGGTTGACGTACGGCGATCGAAGTTATAGCCACAACTCTGCCCCACTTACGACTTTGCATTTGTGGTACGACGAGTTTCGTCATCGCAATCATCGACATCAAACCGTTAGCAAATGCTTTGTCATAACTCTCGACACCCGTGCTAGCGAATGTGCCAGCGGGTGGACCACCGCTGTTCAAAATCAAAATGTCGATGTGCCCAAGAATCTTTGTGGCTTGCTCGACAAAACTCTCGCCACCTGCAACCGATGAAACATCACAAGAAATGCCGACACATGGGTCGCCAATTTTCGTAGCAGCATCTGTGGCACGTTTTTCGTCACGACCACACACGACAACTCGCACTCCGTCGTTGGCTAATGCTTGGGCAGTCGCAAAACCGAGACCCGCCGAACCCCCTGCTACTGCTGCGGTACGTCCTGTCAGCCCGAGATCCATAGTTCTTCAGATTAGAGCCCATAAACGACACACGACGCCCCGCAAAGGCCCTGCCGAGCGTGTAAAGAGTGCTAACGAAAGGCCATTGAGCCTTATAATTAGCCGTGTTAGGTGGTGAGACCCAATGGGCCGATCGGCAATTCCGCCGCGGTCGAGTGAGCGTTACCTTGATGCGATAGCCGACGCGGAGACGTTTCCGTATTGGTTAGACGACGTTGACGAGCCCGACTCGAACCCAACTGCTGTTCACGACGAAGACTGCGACCTGTGCGTAGTTGGTGGCGGTTTCACTGGTCTATGGACAGCGATCATCGCCAAGCAACGTGATGCGAACCGCGATGTTGTGCTCATTGAATCACACGAAATCGGTTCGGGTGCGACCAGTCGCAATGGCGGCTTTATGGATTATTCGTTGACTCATGGCATCGCCAACGCCCAAGAGAGATTTCCCGATGAGGTCGCGATTCTCGAGCAACTCGGTCGTGAGAACTTTGCTGAAATTGAAAAACTAATTCGTGAGTACAACATCGATTGCGACTTTGAGCGCAACGGCGCAATCGAAGTGGCGAGCAGTTGGCACCCAGAAAACTACACAGAAGAATTGCGCGATGACTATGTGCACCTCCGCGATCTCGGTCATGATGTCGTTTGGCTCGATCGCGACGCGATTCGAAGTGAGGTTAATTCACCAGTATTCACCGGAGGCTTGTGGACAAAAGATTCGTCTGCACTAGTTGACCCAGCGCGCTTGGCTTGGGGTCTAAAGCGGGTTGCTCAAAATCTTGGTGTCAGAATATATGAAGACACCCGAGCAGTTGACCTGAACGACACCAAGAAAAAAATCGAGATCAAAACTCCGCTGGCAAAAATTAAAGCCAACAATGTTGCACTAGCAACAAATACTTTTAAGCCGCTCGTACGCAAAGTCAATAAATACATTGCACCCGTTTATGACTATTGCCTTGTCACAGAGCCGTTGACTGCAGAACAACTCGCAAGCATCGGTTGGCACAATCGTCAAGGCCTCGCCGACTGCTCAAATCAGTTTCACTACTTCAGACTTACA
>RFMT01000065.1 GCA_009927565.1 Acidimicrobiia bacterium | reverse complement strand
CCACCAAGTGGTTGCGCGCTATCAGGGTGGGCATAACGCCGGGCATACAGTTGTCGTCGGCACTGAAAAATATGCACTTCAACTCGTTCCAAGCGGAGTTTTTTATTCACACGTAACCCCAGTAATCGGCAATGGGGTAGTAGTTGATTTGCCGACTCTATTTAAAGAAATTGACACGCTCGAGTCACGGGGCATCACCTGTTCGAGACTAAAAGTTTCGAGCCTTGCTCACTTGATTTTTCCGTGGCATCAGGCTCATGATGCAATCAGTGAATCAAGTTTGGGTGAGAACAAAATTGGCACAACGCTCAAGGGCATTGGGCCGGCGTACGCCGATAAATCGCGTCGCGTAGGTATACGTGTCGGCGATGTGCGTGACTCCAAACGCTTCAAGCAACTTGTGCGTGATCGAGCGACTGCCGAACAGAAAGTTCTTACGGCTCTCGGCGGTGAAAAACTAAAAATTGATGAAATCGTTGACAACTTCGCTGCCCTCGGCGATCGATTGAAGCTATATGTAAGCGACACAGTTAATTTTTTGCACGATGCGCTAGACCGGAACGAAAATCTTTTGCTTGAAGGTGCTCAAGCAACTTTTCTTGATATTGATCACGGCACTTATCCGTTTGTAACCTCTTCGAACCCGATCGCAGGCGGGGCATGTGCCGGCACAGGTCTAGGTCCGCGTGATATCTCCCGAGTTGTTGGCATCGCCAAGGCATATACAACACGAGTTGGCAGTGGACCTTTTCCTTCTGAGTTGCTGGGTGAACTTGGTGACAAGATTGTCGAAATCGGTCGCGAATTTGGCACCGTCACCGGTCGTCGACGTCGTCCAGGTTGGTTAGATCTTGTGATGTTGCGTCATGCCGTGCGTTTGAATTCGCTAACAGAGATAGCTCTGACGAAACTCGACATTTTGGATACTTTCGAAACAGTGCGAGTTTGCGTCGGCTACGAACTGAACGGCAAAGAGTTGTCGGGTTATCCGGATGACGCGCAACTGTTAGGTCTAGTCACACCAAAATATGTTGACTTACCAGGCTGGAATAAATCGGTCAGCGCCGTACGCGATTATGCGAACTTGCCGTCACAGGCAAAAGCATTGATCGAACTTGTAGAGAATCATGTCGGTGTGCCGGTGACGATGATCGGTGTGGGCCCCGAACGTAATGAATGTGTCGTGCGCTGATGATTGAGCGCTACAGCCTTCCCGAGATTGCAGAAATTTTCTCGGACGAGTCAAAGTTTCGTCGCTATTTAGAAATTGAACTACTGGCGACTGCGGCTCATAGCGAACTTGGCGTTGTGCCACGCGACCACGCCAAGACTTGCCGTGATCGCGCACCATTTGTGGACGCAGGTTTTGTTGCCGAAGTAAGCGAACGTGAGCGTGTTACCGATCACGATGTTGCTGCATTCGTCGATGTCGTTCAGCAGCGAATCGGTATGCCCGCTGCCGCATGGATTCATCATGGATTAACGAGTTCTGATGTTGTAGATACCGCATGGTGCTGGATGCTTCGCGATGCCGCGACGTTGATTGACAAAGCACTTGTTGACTTTTATGAGGCACTTGTGGCGCTGGCCAATAATCATCGGGAAACTGCAATGATTGGGCGAACACACGGTATTCATGCAGAGCCAACAACATTTGGGGCAAAAGTTGCGCTTTGGGCATTGCAAGTGCGTCGTGACCGTGAGCGACTGAGTCTTGCGACAAAACGAATCTCTGTGTGCAAACTCTCGGGCGCTGTCGGCACTTATTCGAACATCGACCCTCAGGTTGAAAAATATGTTGGTACTGCGCTTGGTTTGGTGCCTGTACCAGCGACTCAAGTTATTGCCCGCGATCGACACGCCGAATATTTGTGGGCGTGCGCAAGCATTGGTACGACTGTTGAAATGATTGCCGTTGAATTGCGACATCTGCAGCGCAGCGAAGTCAACGAAGTTCGTGAAGGATTTCGTGTCGGACAGAAGGGCAGTTCGGCGATGCCGCACAAGCGAAATCCAATTTCGTCTGAAACCCTTACTGGCCTGTCGCGAGTGTTACGTGCGAACCTTCAGGTCGGCTTGCAAGATGTTGCGCTGTGGCATGAACGCGATATTTCACATTCATCGGCTGAACGCATCGTGCTGCCCGATTCTTCTTTGCTTGCTTATTATGTTCTGCGTCGAGCGACCAAACTGGTCACCAACCTTGAAGTTGATGACGCCCAAATGTTGCGCAACTTGAATTCATCGCACGGTGTCGTCTTTTCGCAATCGGTTTTGTTGCTGTTGGTCGCTTCTGGCATGTCACGCGATGAGGCTTACCGCCTTGTGCAAGAACTTGCCGCAAAAGCAATCAACACGGCGACAGATTTCAAGGAGTTGTTGGCTTGTGATTCACGAATCGAGCTTTCATCGCAGAAGTTGAATGAAGCGTTCAGTCTCGACAGCGCTTTAAAACGCTCGCAACTAGTTTTTGATGCACTGAACTCTGCTGACGCTTGAAAATCACAATGTCTGATTTGCCACAACTTGAAACCGCGCGACACAAACTGCGCGAACATGTCTTACAACACTCACTGAAGACTGGTACTTTCACGCTTAAGTCTGGACGCACGAGCAACTGGTTCTTAGATTCGAAACAGACAGCGTGTCGCAGTGATGGAATTCTCCTAGTTAGTGCCGTGGCTCTGGCCATGTTGCCACCTGATATCGATGCCATTGGTGGTTTGACCATGGGTGCAGACCCGGTTGCATTCGGAATCGCGGCCGTCGCAGCAACTCGGGGCAGAGAATTGCGTAGCTTTAGCGTGCGCAAAGAGAGCAAAGATCACGGAGTCATTGGTCGTATTGCCGGTGCGTTGCAACCTGGCGATCGCGTGGCGATCGTCGAAGATACGGTTACTCGAGGCACTTCACTTTTTGAAGCAGTTGAAGTAGTGAGAGCTTTTGGCGCGACACCTGTCTTTATCACGGTGATAGTTGACCGTGGTGGCACTTGTGCCGCAATGGCTAAAGAAGCAAAAATTACCTATCAACCAATGTTGACGGCGCCTGATCTTGGCTACGCTTTTGGCTCATGACCAAACGCTCAATATTCACAAGATCAATCATCGCCACGTGCCTCTTGATTGGCGCGGTCGGCTGTTCAAGTTCAGATACGACAGCTGAAGTTGGCGAAGATATGGCAGCAGTCGAGGACGAAACAATAGACGGTGCGGCTACAACTGATGAACCAGTTGAAATTTCTGTGATCATCGGTCAGACATCTGGGTCGGCCGTGGCGTATCAGGCAACGCTTGGTTCAAAAGTGCAAATAAAACTTTTGAATCCAGATGCCGATGACGAGTTTCACCTGCACGGCTACGACTTAACCGCAACTGCAGTCGCTGGCCAAGAGGCGATGATCGAATTTACGGCTGATCAACTTGGCAGTTTTGATCTCGAAAGTCATACAACGGGCGATTGGATTCTCACGCTCGTCGTCGAAGAATAAACCGAGGGACTATCCGGTTGGCGCAAGTTCGTGCTAACTCGCAAGTGAGATTTCAAGTTGATTCATCAGCACGTTAGTTAGTGCGAGTGCATATGCGGACGAAATGTGAGAAACATCGCGATAGACAACCATATTTCCGATAACCACCGGACAAATCTGGCTTGTGCAGAACCAATCTGTGAGATCGACAAATCTTGAGGTCTCACTACTCCAGACGCCTCTCAGAACTTCGGCGGTTTGTTGATTGATTGCTTCGTCGCGCTCAAAGTTGCAGTTCTGGATTGTTTGAATATTTGCCGAAAGGCATATCGGTACATGCATAAGTGGTCCAGGCGAGTCAGCAAGATAAACCACTTTTTGCGAATTGCTAGTTAGAGCCGTGTGCAACTCAGTGATGTTTTTAATGAAACCATCCGGAGATTCATCAACTAAATCTTCGCGATTTGTAAATCCAGAGATCACTACGAGCGAGAATTCGCGATTTTGAATCTCGGCCACAACATTCTTCAGCCACCCGCGACACTTCTCGAGTACACCGTTTTCAACACCGAGCATCGTGCAACCAGATCGAGTAAAAGTCTGCAGTCGCCAACTGCGTTGCTCGGCAATTCGGCGGAGCGGCTCGAACCACTGCGCAGCATGAGAGTCGCCAATCAATGCAATTGAGGTTTTTGATTTAAGATCACCAAATTCGCAAACGGGAGGAATGTCATATTCATGGTCATGGCAACCCAATTTGTAGATTTCTGGTTTATCGTCGTCTAGAACTGCAAGTGGCGGGTCAAGATCGGCTGGTAGCTCTGTTATTTTTGGTGCAGCATCGATTAACTCTTTTAACTGACTATCTGAATATTGAAAAATCGTCGTTGTCGATGCAAGCGCCGATGATTCAGTTGTGATTTGCGGTGCTTTTACCGAGCCTTCGGTCGCTGGGGCAGCAATAAATGATGCGCCAAGTCCAGTCACGATTAATAGCGCACCGAATGCAAGACTGCGACTTGATTTGTTCAGAATTCTTGGCACTTTATGAATTGGTTGCTCAACGAACCTGAAACTAAGTTCAGCGAGCAACAGTGTTGCCAAGATGCAAAGTGCGACATCAGCCCCGCTTAGTTCGGCTTTGTTTGCCGATCGAGCAACAATCAAAATTGGCCAGTGCCACAAGTAAAGCGAATACGATCTGCTGCCTAACCACTGAAAGATCCGCAACTCAAGCAGTCTGCTCGGACCAAATTTCGAATTATCTCCTGAAGCAATTAAAAATATCGTCGCGACAACAGGCAATCCAGCCGCGTACCCCGGAAACAAAGTCTTGCTGTCAAAGATGAGTCCGACCAAGACGATGATGACAAGGCCAACCCAACCAAAGAGTTCTCGTTTAATTGATTTAAATCGGCTGACTTTGTCGCCAAGCAATGCCAGAAGTGCGCCAGCCCCGAGCTCCCACGCCCTAAACGGCAAAAGGTAAAAAGCAACGGCAGACATTGACGGCGTGATCGCAACACAAACGGCGAAAGAGATTGCCGTAATCGTGGCTAGACCTGCGATCAACAGCGATTTTGAGGTCTTTCCCAGTTTGAGCAGCACCATCACGATGATTGGGAAGAAAATGTAAAACTGTTCTTCAACCCCGAGTGACCAATAATGCTGCAATGGCGACGGTGGCAACGCAGACTGCAAATAGTCAGACTCACGAACCGCAAAAACGATGTTCGTCGCAAATAGCGCGGCAGCCCGCGCGTCTTGGGTCAGATCGTTGAGCCTGAGAGGCTCAAGCCAAATTCGCGAAATGATGAGCGTGCCGATTACTACAACGAGTGAAGCCGGCAACAATCGACGAACTCGGCGAGCGTAAAAATCTCTCAGTGAAATCTTGTTTGTTGTGTCGAATTCACGCACCAACAAAGAGGTAATCAAGAACCCAGAGACGACAAAGAAAACATCGACCCCGATGTATCCGCCTGAAAACCCTGGTACTCGAGCGTGATAGGCGAGCACCAGCAAGACCGCTATTGCTCTCGTGCCTTGAATGTCGCGTCGTCGTCGAAAAAACTGACTTGTTGGGTCAGCGTTTTCGCCGCTTTGGGTGAACATCAAGTTAAGAATAATTAAGTTGTGGTCGGGACCGGCGTCGATCCGGTGACCCTGCGCTTTTCAGGCGCATGCTCTGCCTACTGAGCTA
>RFMT01000225.1 GCA_009927565.1 Acidimicrobiia bacterium | reverse complement strand
TGACACAAGAAGTGACGAACGAAATTGTAGAAACCACCCCAGAGCACGAGCAATTGTGGAAGGCCACATCGCAAGTGTTGCGTGGACAAGTATCTGAGGCTGTCTGGTTCTCAACTTTTAATGACGCCGTAGCTGTTGCTGATGACAAAATGAGTTTGCGATTACGAGTGCCGAACACTTTTGTTCGGGATCGAATTTTGACTCGTTACATGTCGCTTGTTCGCGGAGCACTCGACGAAATTGGTGCGTCGGGTCGCGAACTTCGCGTCGATGTGCAGACCGCAACCGCTTTTGATGTGCTCGAAAGGCTCGCCCCTGAAACCCAACAAACACTTGACGAACCGCTGGTATTCGAACGCGAAAGCGGGCAAAAACATCAACAATCTGATGTGCAATCGCAACGCACTCGCGGCGGCAAAGGTGCAGCAGTTGGTTTAAATCCGCGTTACACCTTTGACACTTTTGTTAAAGGTGCGTCGAACCAGTTTTCTTTGGCTGCAGCATTGCGAGTTGCTGAAACTCCTGGTCGCTCATACAACCCTTTGTTTATTTATGGATCAGCAGGACTCGGAAAAACACACTTGTTGCACGCGATCGGTTATTACGTGCACGAACATTATCCCGATCTAGAAGTTCGATATGTCTCAACAGAAACCTTCTTGAACGAATACGTCGACGGAATTCGCAACAACACGATCGCTGCGTTCAAACGTCGCTATCGAGAAGTCGATGTCTTGTTGATTGACGACATTCAGTTCATGGAGGGCAAAGAGGGTCTCCAAGAAGAGTTCTTTCACACCTTCAACTCGCTACACGGGGCAAACAAACAAATTGTTATCTCATCAGACCGGGTACCTGACGCCATTCCGACACTTGAAGACCGGCTTCGTGGCCGTTTTAGGTGGGGTTTAATCACCGATATTCAGCCGCCAGATATGGAAACCCGGTTGGCAATTTTGCGCAACAAGACCGAACGAGACGGAACAACTATTTCAAGTGATGTACTCGAGTTCATTGCCAGCAATGTCACGTCAAACATTCGTGAACTTGAGGGCGCATTGATTCGCACAGTTGCATATGCCAGCCTCAACAAAATTGCGGTTGACGTTGAATTGGCCAAGACTTTGCTCACTGATTTGTTGACGAAGAATTCTGTCAAGCCTCGCACTGACGAGCAGTTGTTGGCAGAAATTGCCGAGTTTGTCGGTTTCAGTGTTGAAGAGCTCAAAGGAAAGAGCCGTCAACGACCGTTGGTCACAGCGCGACAGACGGCGATGTATGTTGTTCGTGAACTAACCGACTTGAGCTACCCAGCGATTGCGCGACTATTTGGGGGTCGAGATCACACGACTGTAATTCATGCTGTTGAAAAAACGCAGCGCGTAATTAAAGAGCGCAAACAGGTTTATGAGCAAGTAACCGCATTAATTAAGAAGTTCAAGACGTCGTGATCAGCATGTGGATAAACATGTGGAAACCCGCGGGGATGGTTGTTCAAAACACAGGTTTATCCACTTATCAACAAATTACGCAGATGCAAGATGTGCTTGGTGGTCAGGCTGTAGCCACAGCCTCAGACCAAGTGTTATTTGGGTTTAAGACCGTTGATTCACAATCCACAGGCCTTATTACTGTTATTAGATTTATATACAGATTTGCACATGCAATAACAGAACGTGCACACATCTCTAATAACCGATTAGCGAGGTAAAGCCGTGAAGTTTCGAGTTGAACGAGAATTACTAACCGAGGCTCTTGGCGCTGCAGCGAGAGTTGCATCAAGTCGCAATAATGCGATGCCAGCGCTTTCAGGTGTGCACATGCAAGTTAAGGGTGACTCGTTGGTTTTAACTTGTACCGACAACGACTTAAGCGTGCGATCAACATTGGCAGTTGGTGGAGCACAAGACGGAGTTGCCGTGGTTAGTGCAAAACTCGTGAGCGACATTGTTCGCGCAATGCCCGAAGAAAAAGTAACGATTGACGCACAAGGCGAAGAAGTAGTTGTCTCTGCCGGCAAATCGCAATTCACCGTGCCAACTTTTGCAGCGAGCGATTTTCCGAACATCGTTGTGGCCGGCACACAACCAGTAACTATCGGTGCAAAAATTTTTGGCGAGGCCTTGGGCCAGGTGGTTCGAGCATCTTCAAACGACATGCAACGGTTGGCTTTAACTGGTGTTTTGATGGTTGCCGAACCCGACTCGGTTTGTTTGGTTGCCACCGACTCGTATCGGTTGGCGGTGCGCGAATTACCGGGTGCGACAATGTTGGGTCACGGGGCAGAAATTGTGGTTCCTGGTCGTGCGCTTAGCGAACTAGAGCGCTTGATCGGTGGCGCAGAGTCAATGACCATGGCGCTTGGCGAAAACCGCGCCACATTTGAAGTTGGCGGGTCGACTTTGACTACAACCCTATTGAACGTCGAGTTTCCAAAATATAAACAATTAATTTCAGCTCATTATCCAAACAAAGTGACAACCGCACGCGAACCATTACTTGAGGCAGTACGCCGGTCAAGAATTTTGGCGCGCGAAACAACACCGGTTCGCCTCGAGATGTTGGCTAATTCGATTCGATTGTCGGTTGTTACTCAAGACATCGGTCAGGTTGTCGACGAACTTGACGCAAAACTTGACGGAAGCGAAATAACAATTGGTTTCAACTCGCAATATTTGATGGATGGCATAGATGCTGTTAAAGGTGACGAGATCACAATCGAGTCAACTGATCCCGTTAAACCAGCGGTCTTGCGCGGCGTTGGCGACAAGAATTATTTGTATCTCGTGATGCCACAACGATTAACAAGTTAGTTCAGCGTTGCGTTTAATCAACAGCAGCATCAACTAACTCGACGTGATACTGCAACAAATTCAACTCAGCGACTTTCGCAACTATACGAACGCGCAAATTGATTTCGACTCGGGAGTCAACGCGATTATTGGCTCCAACGGTCAAGGCAAAACTAATTTGACTGAGGCGTTGGCTTATCTGTCGACCATGAAAAGTTTCCGCGGTGTACCAACCGAGGCGATGATTCGTTTGGGCACAACCACTGCGTTCATTCGCGCGCGTGTGCTACACGATGACGGACGCGAGATTCTGATCGAGGCGAGACTGACAACTCAGGGTCGAAACCAAGTACTGGTGAACGGCACAAAACTGCCTAAAACACGCGATTTATTGGGCATGGTGCGAACAACGGTCTTTTCGCCCGACGACCTCGAACTTGTTAAAGGTGGCCCACATCTGAGGCGCGACTTTTTAGATGACTCACTTGTTGCTCTGGCCACAAAAAATGATGCTCTGCGTCTTGAAGTAGATCGAATTGTGCGACAACGAAACGCCGTGTTGAAACAATCAGGAGGTCGACTAAACAGTGCCGTCGCCTCAATGCTCGATTTGTGGGACGAAAAACTTTCTAGTTCTGGCACTCAACTTGGCAATGCGAGAAATGAACTCGTGTTAAAACTAACGCCGTTCATTGTTCACGCCTACGAAGAACTCGCACAACGACCAAGCAACGTTGTGATCGATTATTCACCCGAATGGTTAAAAATTGGTCTGGCGAAGTGCCTTGCTGAGTCGCGCGCCGAAGATTTGCGACGAATTGTCACAACAGTCGGTCCACATCGTGATGATTTTGAAATTTCAATCAACGATTTGCCGGCACGAACACATGCTTCACAAGGCGAGCAGCGAACAATGGCCTTAGCACTGCGGCTTGCTCTGCATCGTTTCATCAGCCAAAGTGTGGGCGAGATTCCGATTCTGATTTTGGACGATGTCCTTTCAGAACTTGACCCAGACAGGGCACGGGCTCTGATTAATCACTTTCCGGTCGGGCAGGTTTTGATTACCACAGCCTCCGATTTACCCGTTGACGCACACATATCTAAGAGGGTTTTGATTAAGGCTGGCACGGTAATCTCAACACCCCATGATTGATGAAAGCAATTCCGAAGAATTCGACGCAGATTCGACCTCGAGATCCGAGTCGAAACTGAGCGACGAGTTAAATCGGTTGTTGCATAGTCTCGGTTCGCCGAACATCGACACAGTGTCGGGGGTTTTTGGGTTATGGCAAGAACTTGTCGGTGAGCAGGTTGCTACTCATGTCACACCGATCAAACTTGATCGCGGGCGTCTGTTAATCGAAGTTGACGACCCGGCCTGGTCAACTCACATGAAATTTCTCGAGCGAGATATTTGCACGAGCCTTAGTCATCACACTGGCACCACAATTAGCGGAATAGACATCCGCGTAAAATCAGGTCGCGCGAACAGTTAGAGAGTAGAATAATTTTGCCTAAATACGAGCGAAAATCAGTATCAAAGTCAACTAAAAGGTGCCCAAAAAATGGCTGTAACTAAAGCGAAACCAGCGTCTGGAAAGAGCGGTTCGGCCACTTATGCAGCCAAAGATATTCAGGTACTTGAGGGTCTTGATCCGGTTCGCAAACGTCCGGGTATGTACATCGGTTCGACCGGGTTAAACGGCTTACATCACCTCATTTGGGAAGTTGTCGACAACTCTGTTGATGAGGCAATGGCAGGGTTCTGCACCAAAATTACGATCATTTTGCACGAAGACGGTTCTTGCCAGGTGCAAGACAACGGTCGCGGTATCCCGGTTGATCCTTATCCGTCGGGTCCACACAAAGGCAAGAGTGCACTTGAAGTTGTTCTTACAGTTCTGCATGCCGGCGGAAAATTCGGCGGAGACGGCTACAAAGTTTCGGGTGGTTTGCACGGTGTAGGTGTCAGTGTTGTCAATGCTTTGTCAAAAAAATTGATCGCAGAAATTGATCGCGACGGCACAAGGTTCAAACAAGAGTTTGTTGACGGCGGAAAACCAAAATCAAAAATTCAAAAACTTGGTTCATCACCGTCAAAGACAAACGGCACTTCGATCACTTTTTATCCCGATCCAGAAATTTTTGCTTCTGAAGGTGTCGAATTTGTTGCGCGCACAGTTCTCGAGCGGCTGCAAACGATCGCATTTTTAAATCGTGACCTTGAAGTTGTTTTTGAAGACAAGCGTGCCGGCAAAAAAGACAAAGTCACCTATCAATACAAGGGTGGCATCGTCGATTTCGTAAAGCACCTAAATGTTTCGCGAGAATCATTGTTCAACAAGGTCGCATATTACGAAGCCAGCGAATCAGACCAAACCCTCGAAATTGCTTTGCAGTGGAATACGGGCTATTACGAGGGTATTTATGGCTATGCCAACGGCATTTCGACCATTGAAGGTGGCATGCATGTCGAGGGTTTTAAGACCGCCCTTACCTCAGTGGTCAATAAATACGCGCGATCGTCAGGTGGCCTCAAAGAAAAAGATGAAAACCTTCTCGGTGAAGATATTCGCGAAGGCTTGACAGCGATTGTCACCGTAAAACTGCGCGACCCGCAATTTGAAGGTCAAACTAAAGCCAAACTCGGCAACGTTTCGATTCGGTCGTTCGTCCAAAAAGAAACCAACACCAAACTCGAAGAGTGGATGCTCGAAAATCCAACCGAGGCAAATCGAATTGTTAAAAAAGCTGTTGCTGCTGCTCAAGCGCGTATCGCCGCAAAAAATGCACGCAATGCCGTGCGACGCAAGACTGCGCTTAGTGGTGCTGGTATGCCCGACAAACTAAAAGACTGTCAAAGTGGCAATCCAGCCGAGAGCGAGTTATTCATTGTTGAAGGTGACTCGGCAGGTGGCACCGCAGTTGATGCGCGAGACCCGCGCACCCAAGCGATTTTGCCAATCCGCGGAAAAATTTTAAATGTCGAGCGTGCTCGTCTCGACAAAATGCTGAAAAACACCGAAGTACAAGCGCTGATCACGGCGATAGGTGGCGGTGTCGGCAACGACGAATTTTCCGCTGAAAAAGCCCGCTATCACAAGGTGATTATTTTGGCCGACGCCGATGTCGATGGCAGCCACATTCGTACTTTGCTGTTGACATTCTTTTACCGACAAATGCGACCGATGGTTGAAAGCGGCTTTATCTACATCGCACAACCACCTTTGTTTTCGACCGAGGTTGGCAAAGAGAAAACATATCTAAAAGACGAATCAGCCAAAGAAAAATTCTTGACGGCAAACCCAAATCACAAAAAAGAGTTCCAACGTCTTAAAGGTCTGGGTGAAATGGACTGGCAAGAACTTCGCAGTACAACAATGGACTCGGCCACCAGAACTTTGTTGCAGGTCAACGTTGAAGAAGCAGCCGAAGCCGAAAACATTATGAGCGTGTTGATGGGCGACGATGTTGAGAGCCGCAAATCCTTCATCCAAAAAAATGCACGCGATGTGCGCAACCTCGACTTCTAAGTACTCAGCGATTAGGACACGACGACTATGGCGGCAAAAAAACCAGCTAAGAAGTTGAACAAGAAGGCAACGACTAAAGCGTCGTCGTCAAAAAATACTGGGGCCGCACAATTGCCACTTGCACCAAACGAAGGTGTTCAGCCGGTGCAGCTTCAAGACGAAATGGAAAGATCGTTCATTGACTACGCGATGTCGGTAATCATGTCGCGGGCGTTGCCCGACGTGCGTGACGGCCTAAAGCCGGTGCACCGCCGAATTATCTGGGATATGCATCAGCAAGGCTTCCGACCAGATCGACCTTTTGTTAAGTGCGCTCGCGTTACCGGCGACACAATGGCGCGATATCACCCACACGGCGACGGCGCGATCTACGACGCTTTGGTGCGAATGGCTCAACCGTTTTCGCTTCGTCACCCGTTAATTGATTTCCATGGCAACTATGGCTCTCCGGACTTTGGCCCGGCTGCGAGTCGTTATACCGAGTCGCGTTTGCATCCGTTGGCGATGCAACTGCTCGCAGACATCGACGAAGACACGGTTGATTTAATTTCAAACTATGACGGCACTTCAGAAGAGCCATCAGTTTTGCCATCTCGGTTTCCAAACTTGTTGGTCAATGGTTCGCAAGGCATCGCTGTTGGTATGGCAACCAGTATTCCGCCGCACAACCTTGGTGAAGTTGTTGATGCAACGCTTCACTTGATCGACAACCCCGAGGCGTCGGTCGCGGACTTGATGAAGTTCGTCAAAGGTCCAGATTTTCCAACGGGCGGTTTGATTTTGGGTCGAAGTGGCATCAATGAGGCCTACAAAACTGGTCGAGGCAGCATCAAAATGCGGGCGAAAGTTGCAATTGAAGATGGCGCGCGCGGTCAAATGCGCATTGTTGTCACAGAATTGCCGTATCAGGCGAGTTGCTCAGCGATTGCCGCACGAATTCAAGAGCTTGTCGACGGTGGAGAACTCGATGGCATTGCCGATGTCAACGACAACTCTTCGGGTGGCGAAACAAATTTGATTATCACACTCAAACGTGACGCCAACTCAAACGTTGTAATGAACAACTTGTTCAAACTCACGACCTTGCAAACAAGTTTCCCGGTAAACATGGTTGCACTTGTCGACGGCGTACCGCGTACCGTCAACCTTCGTGACGCGTTGCAAGGGTATGTACGTCACCAAATCGACGTAATCACTCGACGCAGCAACTATCGCCTCAAGAAAGCCCAAGATCGTGGCCACATTCTTGAGGGTCGTCTCAAGGCACTTAATGTCATTGATGCCGTGATCAAAGTGATTCGTGGTAGCGAAGACGGCAATGCTGCAAAAGCAGCCCTGATGGGCAAACAATTTGGTTTCACTGAGCGTCAAGCAATCGACATTCTTGATATGCAATTACGTCAGTTGACCCGCTTGTCACGAATTGATCTTGAAACCGAGCAAAAAGATGTTCAGGCACAGATCAAAGAACTAAAAGCAATATTGAATGACGACAAAAAACTACGAGCAGTGATTTCGAAAGAACTTTCGGCAGTTCGCGAGACATTCGCCACCGATCGTGTCTGCAAAATCACCGCTGATGTTGGCGAAATGAGTGTTGAAGACCTGGTCGATAATCGCGAACTTGTGGTTGTGATGACCCAAGCCCAATACATCAAGAGCGTCTCTGCCGACTCGTTCAGATCACAGGGTCGAGGCGGCCGTGGAGTATCAGGCGCAAAAATGAAGGATGCCGACATCGTGCGCAACGTAATTTTCACGACGTCTCATGCGTATCTTCTGTTCTTTTCAAATCGTGGTCGGGTTTACCGTTTACGCGCACTCGAGATACCTGAACGTGAACGTACAGCCAAAGGCATTCCAATTGTCAACCTTTTGCCATTGCAAAACGGTGAAACAATTCAGGCGATCATTGACACACGCGAATTCCCCGGTACTCGTTATTTGTTCTTCGTGTCGCGACAAGGCCAGGTTAAAAAGACAGCTTTCAACGAATATGACTCATCGCGTCGTGATGGTTTGATCGCTCTCAAATTGCGACCAAAAGACGAACTTGTGCGTGTTATTGAAACCGGCGGCACCGACGACGTATTCATCGTCAGTCGTGGTGGTCAAACGATTCGCTTCTCCGAAAAACAAGTTCGACCAATGGGGCGCTCTGCCGCAGGTGTGCGCGGCATGCGTTTGCGCGCGGGCGACGAAGTCGTTTCAGTTGATGTGGCCAAAGATGATGCCTCAATTTTGCTCGTGACCGAGTCTGGTTATGGCAAACGCACGCAACTCAGTAACTTCACCCGCAAAGGTCGCGGCGGCATGGGCATGATCGGCATCAAGTTGACCGGTAAAAAAGGTCGAGTAGTGGCAGCGTTCATGGTCGGAATCGAAGACGAAATTGTTGCGGTGTCATCGGCAGGTACAACAATTCGTACTCCAGTCAAAGAAATTTCAAGCCAAGGTCGTGCCGCCACCGGCGTGCGCGTCATGAGTCTTGGTGCAGGTCAGGTTGTTGCGTCGGTGGCGCCGATCTTGGCTAGCGACGAAGAATAATTTTTTATTCTTTCTAATATTTCGAAGCATGAAAGTGGCTCAGCAACTTTTTTCGTGCTGATCACCATGTCGTTGATGACTGCGACACTTTATTCGCTGTCGAATATCGGTATGCGTTTATTTGATGCACAGCAGAGCCAGTTTGCCGCTGATGTATCGGCGCTGGCTTGTGTGATGGCACACGAAGATTTGGCCCGAAAAATTGCCGAACAAAACTTTGGTCAAATGATCGAAACAGAAAAGCTAAGCGATAAGTGCACCGTTGTTGTTGAAGCTAATCACGTTGTACGTCGGGCTGTGGCTGTGTCGGCAGAGGGTTTAGATCTGCCTACACTGCAAAGGTGAGCAAAAAGACGGGTGCAGTGTCGACTAAGCCACGAGTGAGACGAGTTTCGCGAGTTATTCGCGACATTGATCCATGGTCTGTGTTCAAAGTTGGTCTGGCGTTTCATTTGGTTTGCTATTTCGTATCGCTTATTTCGCTTGTGTTGCTCTGGAATGTTGCACAATCAACAGGAACACTCGACAACGTTGAAAATTTCATGGAGTCATTCGGCTGGGAGACGTTCAGATTTGATGGCTCCGAGTTGTTTGGCAATCTTTGGGTTCTCGGTCTTTTAGGCGTAATTTTAGGAACTGGTCTGTGGGTGCTTTTGGCGACAATCTTTAACTTGATAACTGATCTTGTGGGCGGTGTGCGAGTTACTGTGCTTGAAGAAGAAGTGCGAATTATCGCGGTTGAGGCTGACGAAACTGAGCAGTAGCCTTGCTAGTCCTCGTTTAAAAATCGGGGCTATAGCTCAGTTGGTTAGAGCGCATCCCTGATAAGGATGAGGTCACAAGTTCGATTCTTGTT
>RFMT01000089.1 GCA_009927565.1 Acidimicrobiia bacterium | reverse complement strand
CTCGAGGGTTCGAATTGTTTCTTTACGCAAAGAACTAGTGATGTCGTTACTTGTCAGATCGAAGAAGCCACCTTCGTCGAGCAGTACTGGTCGTGTGTCAACTTTGGGTGGGTCGACGTAAAAGTATTCGATATCTGGCGCGATATAAAATTGGTAGCCGAGTTCTCGAGCGCTGTTTAAGTTGCGGCGCAATACTTGTCGAGGGTCGCCGTCGAATGCCGAGCCGTCAAGTTTTGCAATGTCGCAAAACACCCGGGCTTCAGCACCCTTAGGGTCGACCCACGGCAGAACTTCAAATGTGTTCGGGTCGGGCAGTGCCAGAACATCGCTTTCTTGAACACGGCTGAAACCATCGATCGCCGACCCATCAAAACTCATGCCGTCATTGAGTGCGTTTTCCATTTCGGCTGGACTAATCGCGAAACTTTTTAGGTTGCCGAGAACATCGGTGAACCATAAACGAACTAGGCGTATGCCGCGCTCTTCTACTGTGCGAAGTACATAATCGCGTTGCTGCTCGATCATCTCACCGCTCTTTTCGCTTGATTTGCATAAATACAGTCTGCCGCCGCAACCTCGAGTTTCACTCGGGTAACGGCGGCAGGACTATTGGATTATTGGGATTATGGGATTAAAGATTCTTGCTTATTTCTTTTTTGACTTTTTCTTTGTCGTTGCGCTCGACTTCTTTTTTTTGGTGCTCTTTGCAGGCGAAGATTGACCGCACACAGTTTCGAGTATCAACTGAGTGACGACATATGGATCCATATTCGCGTTTGGACGACGATCTTCGGCGTAACCTTTTTTATCACGCGCAACCTGCCACGGAATACGCACAGATGCACCGCGGTTTGAAACACCGTAACTGAACTTGTTGTACGGAGCAGTCTCGTGTTTGCCGGTCAGACGACTTTCAATATCATGTCCGTAGTTGCTGACATGCTCGTTGATTCGTGTGCCGAGTGCCTTGCAAGCGTCATCAATCGCTTTGTAATTCGAACGCATTGCTTTAGTTGAGAAGTTGGTGTGGCAACCTGCTCCGTTCCAATCTCCCTTTTGGGGTTTTGCGTCGAGCGAGATGACAACGTCGTAGTCTTCGGCGATGCGGTGCAACAACCATCGGGCAACATGCAACTCGTCACTGACGCTGAGTGCATCAAGTGGACCAACTTGAAACTCCCATTGGCCGGGCATAACTTCGGCGTTTGTTCCAGAGATGTGCAGACCTGCTTCAAGACACATTTCAGTATGAATCTCAACAATCTCTCGACCCATTACTCGACCGGCCCCGACGCCACAATAGTAAGGACCTTGTGGTGCTGGTTCGCCTGACAGTTCTGGAAAACCAAACGGACGACCGTTAAGTCGCATCATTGTGTATTCCTGCTCGATGCCGTAAATCATTTTTTGATCGGCATATCGCTTGGCAGTTTCGGCACACAGCGCACGCGTATTGGTTGGGTGCGGTTTACCTGTTGATGCAACAAGAACTTCGCACATGACAAGAACATTTTTTCCGCCGCGAATCGGATCTTTGCAACTGAATACCGGGTTCAAAATACAGTCAGATGCTTCGCCGGTTGCTTGACTTGTCGAAGATCCGTCGAATCCCCAAATCGGCAAAGTTTTTGTGCCATTTTCGATGATCTTTGTTTTCGATCGCAAAGTTGGCGTTGGTTCGACGCCGTCTATCCAGATGTACTCAGCTTGATATGCCATTAAGTTTCCTCTCAATCCTGAATTTGCCACGGCGGCAAATTCTTAACGTGAATAGTTTTGCCGATCGCCGTTTCTTGACCATTGCCCGTTTGTAAACGGAGTGTGAAGTTTTTGGCTCGGTAGCCTGATTGCGTGGCCGAATTCGCCAAACTTCGCGTGGGGCTTGCCCAAATTAACCCAACTGTGGGTGCATTGCGTGAAAATGCGACCAAAATTTTGGACTACTACAAACAGGCCGTAGACGCCGGATGTGATGTCGTCGCATTTCCTGAGCTGTCGGTAACTGGTTACCCGCCCGAAGACCTAGTTTTAAAGCAAGGCTTCGTTGCCGAGAATCAGTCGGTTCTTGCAGAAATTGTGAAGTCAATCGGCGAAACATATGCAGTTATTGGTTTTGTTGAACAGGGTCAAAAGTCTGGCGAGCTTTATAACGCTGCGGCAATTTGCCAAAACCAAAAAGTAGTTGGCACCTACCGTAAACACTTACTTCCTAATTACAACGTTTTTGACGAGCAACGATATTTCACGCCCGGAATTCACAATCCTTTATTCAATATCAAAGGTGCTTGTGTCGGCGTCACAATTTGTGAGGACATCTGGGACTCACAAGGTCCGGTTTCAGTGCAGGCTTCGTTGGGGGCAGTTCTCAACTTAAATATCAACGGCTCTCCGTTTCACGGGGGCAAAATTGGCGCGCGTCGCGAAATGCTGAGTTCACGTGCTCGCGACGGCGAATGTGTTGTGGCCTACGTCAACCAGGTCGGAGGGCAAGACGAACTCGTATTTGATGGCGGATCAATGATCTTGGCTGCCGACGGCACAATTGTGGCCAGCGCGGCGCAGTTCGTCGAAGAGTTGTTGACCTGTGATTTGAATTTGCCGAAATCAAAGTCTGTTGCTGCGCCACAACAGTCGCGCGGTCAAATCGCTGATCCTTTAGATGAGAATGCGCAGATTTTTGCGGCGCTCGTTTTGGGCACTCGGGATTATGTTCAGAAAAACGGGTTCAAAGATGTCGTGATCGGACTTTCAGGTGGCGTTGACTCGGCATTGGTCGCGGCAGTTGCAACTCAGGCACTCGGCTCGGAACACGTTCATGGTGTGGCGATGCCATCTCGCTATTCGTCGCCAGGTTCGATAACCGATGCTGAACTTTTGGCGCGCAACTTAGATATCGACATTGAAACAATTTCGATTGAGCCAGCGTTCAGCGCCTATCTTGATGCACTCGCACCGAGCTTTGCAGACCTTCGCGCAGATTTGACCGAAGAGAATTTGCAGAGCCGTGTTCGTGGCACAACATTGATGGCTCTTTCCAACAAATTTGGATGGATGGTCTTGACCACGGGCAATAAAAGCGAAATAGCGGTTGGGTATTTCACTTTGTATGGAGACTCAGTTGGTGGTTACGCAGTGATTAAAGACTTGTTCAAGACAAAGGTCTATGAGATCTGTTCACATTTCAATCAACAAAGTGGCCGTGATTTGATTCCAGATTCGATCATCAGCAAAGCACCTTCGGCAGAGTTGCGCCCCGACCAGCGCGATGATCAGAGCTTGCCACCATACGAAGTGCTAGATCCGATCCTTAAGTTATATGTTGAAGATGATCTGACGGCGCAACAGATTATTGACGCTGGCTATGACTCGGCACTCGTAAAGCGGATTACACGACTTGTTGACATGAACGAATATAAGCGCCGACAGGGCGCGCCCGGTGTGCGGATTAGCACAAAAGCTTTTGGTAAAGATCGTCGATTACCGATTACCAACAAATTTTCTGGCTAGAAAACCTGCAACAAACAAATTTTTAACTGTGTACGAGTCCACCTCGACGGTGGTATGAAAAAATCAGCAAAGTTGCAACGCCGGCGCTAGCTGCGCCAATTAGCGACGGCAGGGCGATGCCGTTGCTCGACTCGTAAGCGCGAGTGGCGACCAGACTCATCACGCCGCGACCAAGTGTGCCAGCACCAATGACAAGACCGAGGCCGCTACCTGGTCGTTTTGGTACGAGGTGTGTGGCCAGTGGCAGCATGCTGACGACTGCAAACTCGAACCCCAAAATATAAACAATTAACGCAATTAGACCCAGCAACAGATTGTGTGAAACAAGCCAGAGCGCGATCCCACCCGGCACCATGATCAAACATCCGATGGCAATGCTTATTTCTTTGCCCCATTTATCTGTCTTGCTGGCACTGGTTATAGATGCATAAAGCTCGACGATTCCGAAACTAAAACCGACGGCAGCGATACCGATTGCGCCGAAACCGAATTCGTCATCGAGCCATGCGCCAAAAGTTATAAAAATGCATTGACTCGCGCACATCGTGGCGAACATCGTTGCCACGACTAGCCAACCACGTCCACTCAAACGCATCCCGTCATCGGCGGCTCGAGAAGAAACCTCGTGCTCTTCGGCCTTGATTCGTGATGCGATGAACAAAAGTGAAGTTGCCGTGCCGAATACACCAGCGATGAAACCTGCGCGCCAACTGCTGAGCGCTGTAATGACACCCATTAGTGAAACACCGATCAACAGACCCAGTGCCCAGGAAATTTCTGTGATGCCGATGTATCGACCGCGCTTTTCGTAGGGCACGTGGTCTGAAATCCATCCTGACATGCCAAGATCAAAGAAGTTTTTCGTAATGCTGATCAGAGTCACACCGATTGTAAAAAGATAAATATTTGGTGAGACTCCGGCGAGAAGCGCTCCTAAACCAATGCCAAAAAGACCAGTCAACATTGCCGCTCGCCGTGATAAATAGTCGACAAACTTTCCGATGAACGGCGAAAGTAGACCCGAAAGTTCTGAAATTGTTAGGGCAATGCCAATTTCTGATAGCGAGATATTGAATCCCTTGGCGATAATCGCCACAAACGGCGGGGTGAATCGGTAACACGCATTGGTTGTTAGGCGGGCCCCAGTTAATAAGGTGATGTTTTTTTTGACAAGTGGAGAAAACGAATCATCAAGCCAGCGACT
>RFMT01000033.1 GCA_009927565.1 Acidimicrobiia bacterium | reverse complement strand
TTTGCTCTTCGTTGTGTTCGACGTTGAAGCGGTTTTTATTTTTCCGTGGGCAACGCAGCTTGAGCGCTACGGCGTGTTCGGACTTGTCGAAATGGGTGCGTTCGTTTTCATCCTGTTGCTTGGTTTGATCTATGCGTGGCGTAAAGGTGTGTTGCGATGGGTTTAGTAGATCGCGGACGCTTGCCAAAGCCGCTGACTTCACTTTTCAATTTGGGTCGTTCATATTCTCTCTGGGTTATCAATGGGGATTGGCATGCTGTGCAATTGAAATGGGTGCGGCGTTTGGTTCGCCGCGCTACGACGTGATGCGTCTTGGGGTTATCCCGTTGCCGGCAAGTCCGCGACAGGCAGACCTTGTCGTAATCTCAGGCACCGTCACCGACAAAATGGCGCCAGTCATTCGTCGTCTCTACGAGCAGATGCCTGAACCAAAATATGTAATCAGCATGGGAAGTTGCGCCAACTGTGGCGGCCCATATTGGGATAGCTATTCGGTTACAAAAGGCGTTGATCAAATTATTCCTGTTGATGTTTATGTGCCTGGCTGTCCGCCACGACCTGAGGCCTTGCTTGAGGGAATCGTGCTTCTGCAACAGCGCATCAAGAACGAAGACATGGGTGCGCGTTGGCGAGGCGAAGGAACAAAGTCAATGGATGCAGTTTCGGATGGTGCCGAACTTGCTGAGCGCAAGGGTCAAACAGTTGTCGTCGGCAACTGATTTTTTGTTATGAGCACTACGTCCGACACCCAGCCGCGCATTACTTCTGTCGAAGAGGTGAAGGCGGCTCTAGGTGATCGACTCGTTGACTCTTTTCATAAAGACGACTTGTGGCTTCGCGTGCGCACCGATGCGTGGAAGTCGTCGATGCGAACTTTGCGTGACACACTCGGATTTCAATATTTCTGCTTCCTTTCGGCAATCGACTGGATGCCGTCTCCCTACGGACGTGGCGAAGATGACCCAACCGAGCCAGCACCCGAACGCGACACAACCATTCGCCAGGGCTACGCGGGTGGAGAAACTCGCATGCAGGTATTCGCTCGAGTCTCAAATCCGGTCACGCATGTGAGCGTCGTGGTCAAAGTTGATGTTCCTGAAGATTCGCTGTCCATCGAGTCGATTCACGACGTGTTTGCAGGTGCAAACTGGCACGAACGAGAAACTCATGAAATGTTCGGCATTGCATTTGACGGTCATCCCGACTTGCGCAATATGTATCTGCCGATCGACTTTGAAGGATTCCCGCTGCGTAAAGATTTCCCGCTTCTTGCTCGAATGGTGAAGCCATGGCCTGGCATTGTCGATGTAGAACCGTTGCCAGGTGACGATGCTGAAGTGGGCGGTGACGAATAATGAGTCTCACCGACCGAGCGTTGGGTGATCGTCAACAACTTTCCTACATCGCCAGCCAAGCTGCTGACGCTCGATTGAACGTTGAGTTGGAGACCGAAGGAATGACGCTCAATATTGGTCCGCAACATCCCGCGACCCATGGCACGCTTCGAATCATTGCTCGTCTCGATGGCGAGCAGGTTGTATGGGCCGAACCAGCATGTGGCTATATGCATCGTGGCTACGAAAAACTCACAGAAGTGCGCACATACCCGCAAGTCACGACACTAGTTAACCGCATCGACTGGCTTGGAAGTTTCGCCAACGAAGTGCCGTTTATTCTGGCTGCAGAAAAGTTGATGGAAGTAGAAGCGCCAGCGCGTGCTCAACACATCCGTACAATTTTGTTCGAACTTTCACGCATCGCAAATGTTTCGCTCTTCTTGGGTGATCTCGGCGTTCAACTTGGTGCGATCACGCCTGTATTTCTCGCGTTTCGTGATCGTGAATATGTATTGAATTTAATCGAGTCAGCAACTGGTGGTCGATTTCATCCGAACTTCGATCGCATCGGCGGGTTGAAAGACGACCTTCCTGCTGGCTGGATTGATGAAACTCGTGCAGTGATGAAAAAGCTTCGCGGTTTTTGCGATCAGATCGAAGACTTGCTGTTTGGTAATGAAATCTTCCAATCGCGAACTCGAGGCATCGGCGTAATTCCACGTGAAGTTGCGTTGCAATACGG
>RFMT01000184.1 GCA_009927565.1 Acidimicrobiia bacterium | reverse complement strand
GCCAAAGGGAGCAGACTGTAAATCTGCCGGCTTATGTCTACGAAGGTTCGAATCCTTCCCGGCCCACAATCACTTCGGTCTAAGCGAAATAAAGCGTAAGATTTTTAAATGATCATCCCGACAAACGAGTTACAAAATTACGTTGGTCGTGTGACTATGGTCGATGGCAGTTTTGACCCGCTTCATGACGGTCATATCGCATATTTTTCTGAAGCGAAAAAGCTCGGCAACCCTGTTTTGTGCAATATTGCTTCCGACGAGTGGACAAAATCAAAGCATCCCGTTTTGTTGAGCGCGCCGCAGCGAGCTATTGTGATCGACGCAATCAAATTTGTTGACTTTGTACATGTTTCCAATGGTTCAACCGCATCAGTTTTGACCGAGTTACGGCCGCTTGTTTATGCCAAGGGCAGTGATTGGAAGGCGCGGGGCGGAGTACCGAAAGAAGAACTCGAAATCTGCAAGATCCACAACATCAGAGTTCTTTATTTGGAGACGGTTTTCAACTCATCGACTGAAATATTGAAGAAGTATTCACGAGAGTCAAGCGTGTAGTCGCCATGAAAACGTATGACTGTGTGGCCTCATTTCACACGAATCCGTATACGTGTGGCGTGGCTAGGTTCAATTTTTCGTTGGCTAGTGCACTGAACTGCAAAGTTTTGTCGTTGGCTGAGGCTGCTGCACATAAAGCCGGCACAATCTTGCTCTCAATCAAGCTGCAAGAAATTGACGCTGTCGGCGAAGGTCATCTTTGGTCAATTCTCCGCAATTCGGCTCTTTCCTTCGACATTTTTTTGCATGCTTCTGATGGCTCAGAACTTGAAGATCGGCTGTTAAAACGAGCGCAAAAAGTTTTTGCCGCAAGTGCTGAAATTGGTGAAGAAATAAAATCTAGGCGAATTGATGTCGTAAGTTTATTTGCTCCAGGTGCGCCGATCTCGGCTGTGTCGAAGCAATCTGAGATCAGTTTGTTGACTTTCGGTATGGCTCACAAAATCAGCGCTACCGGATATCGAAAACTCGCGAAGATACTTGCCACATCAGAGAAATCGTTTCAATTGGAAGTTTCATCGGCACTTCATGAAGGCACTAGTTTCGATGCAAATTTTTTTGCTGTGGCTGACGAGATTTCACAAGCGTTCGGTGGCAATGTTGTCTTCCTCGGATTTCTCGCAGACCAAGAAGTTTCGCGCCGCTTACAAGAGACGACCGCTCTCGTGGCTTTCTTTCCTAATGGCGTGCGTGAGAACAACACAACGGTTATGAGTGCCATGGCCCATGGCTGTGCCGTAATCAGTAATTTGGATTCACTTAGTCCAGGTTGGATGAAGCATGGCCACAATATTTTCGATATCAACAAATTAGAAAACTTCCCTGAAGCCGATCAACTAGAAAGTGTTAGAAAAAACTCGCAGTCGGCTGTGGTCGAGTTTGGCTTTGACCGCCTCGCCATTTTGATCCAAAAGGATTAGTTGGCGAAATGAGGGCGCTAAAAACCTTTCTTCAGATTGGTTTGCGGCTCTTGGTTCTGCCAGTTGTTTTTGTTTTTTACCTGCTAAAAAAATTTGTGGCGGTTGAGTTTGTACTTCCAAATGTCACTTTGTTTGGGCACTTGGCACTTGAACCAGAAAAAGTTCTGAGCAATATTGCAAGCCAGGGGCAGAGATCAGTTGGCGAACCAAGACGCATTTTGATTTGGTCTTTTGGTAAATCTAAAGATCGAGTTAACAAAGCGCTCGTCAAAATTTGGCGGCGCGAGCTGTTTGTTCTGCCATCGGCATTAGTCGATGCATTACACCGGGCGAGCAAGTGGTTGCCGAATTTTGAGATGAAGGTCTTGCAGTTTGACAAATTGCATGAAAACGACCACGTTCTCGATCATTGTGATTCGCACCTAAATTTCACCGCTTCTGAAATAGAGATGGGCGAGCAGTATCTGCGTCGTGTCGGGATCGAGCCTCACACGCCATATATATGTCTCGTAGTGCGCGAAGCCGCTTGGGCACCACCAACCACCGGCCCTTCATCGAGTGGAACATTGCGAAGTCGCACTTTTCAAGACTTTCTTCTGGCGGCAGAGGCACTGGCCGACCTCGGTGTTGCTGTAATCAAACTTGGTGCCGCAGGAACATTTCAGACTGCGGGCTCAAAAATAATTGACTACGCAAATAGTAAAGATAAAGGCGAATTTTTAGATGTTTATTTGCCTGCGCACGCAAAGTGTGTAATTTCGACGATGTCTGGGCCGGATGCAGTCGCTCTAGTTGGTCGAGTGCCAGTTCTTTACGTTGATATCGCTCAATATTCGCTTTGTTTCGCCGGCACTCGTTTGGTTACTTGGGTGCCTTCACGATTGATTAATCAAAAATTGGGTCGGGCAATGTCATTGTCGGAAGTGTTCGAATCGGGCGCAGGAAGATTCTTGGGCTCAACGCCGTTCGAACAGGCTGAGATAACAATAGAACTGAGTTCACCAGAACAGATTCGCGACTATTGTCTTGACTTCTATAAATCTCTGAGTGCTCCGAAATCAGATGTCGAACAGATGCAAAGTATCTATCGCGCGAATTTCCACAAACTTCTCTCAAAAAACTCTGTTGCAAAACTTGCGCCGTTTAATTCGAGCCTTTCTCCGTTGTTTCTAGAGAAGTACGGCGCCGAATTTTTGGCTACGGTTTAAAGAAGCCTCTGCATAACCGCGATATCTAGCCACTTGCCAAATTTTCGCGCAATTTGTTTTTCGATACCAACAAGCTCGAAACCGCATGACTCATGTAACCCACGCGATGCAGCGCTTTGTGCTTCAATTCGGGCGATTATTGAGTGGAAACCCGAAATAGTTGCCGTTTCAATTAAGTGCAAGAGAAGCTGTTTGCCGATGCCGCGTCTGGCGACATCTCGTCGAACATAGACAGAATTTTCAACTGTCGATCGATATCCACTTCGATCTTTGTATTCACTAAGCGCACCAAAGCCGAGAACTTTACCTTCTGCGTCAACGGCAACAATCGCACAGAATGCTCCGCTTCGTGCAGCGATCCATTCGCGTTGCATTTCGAGAGTTCGCGGCACAAGGTCCATTGTTGAAGTTTCATTTTCGACTTCATGGTTGTAAATCGAACGAACTGCCTCAGCATCATCGCTGGTTGCTTCGCGTATCAACAAGTTTGACATCAACAAAACCCTATCTTTTGGGGGCTTGTC
>RFMT01000182.1 GCA_009927565.1 Acidimicrobiia bacterium | reverse complement strand
ACCGATCTCTTCGAGCGGACACTTAGAAATTGTGCCGTGGCTGTTCAAATGGAATGACTACGACACCCAAGCAACTGCCAAGGCATTTGACACTGCGTTGCATCTCGGCACGCTTGTCGCCGTGTTGATCTATTTGCGGCGTGAACTTGTTGGTTATCTGCGCTCAGGTTTGCAAGTTGCGTTGCGACAACAAAGCACGTCACCTGTGATCGGGAAACAAGCCTGGTTTTTGGTCGCCTCGGCAATACCGGCTGGTTTGGTTGGCGTGATTTTCGAAGACTCAATTACTGAGAAACTTGGTACGCCAAATTTGATTGCGATCAGTTTGATCGCGTTTGGTTTGTTGCTCGTGTGGGCAGACAGGCGAGCGACAGCGGCCCAGAGTTCTCGCGATGTGGGGCAACTTTCTTTGCGCGATGCACTAATTATCGGTTCGGCACAGGTTTTAGCGCTTAACCCCGGCACTTCACGCTCTGGCATCACGATTACGGCGGCCCGATTGAGCGGCTATTCGCGCGATGCCGCAGCCCGACTTTCATTTTTGATGAGCGTGCCGATTATCGGCGGTGCTGTTGTTTTCAAACTTGTGCAACTTTGGCGAGACGGCATACCTGAAGGTCTGGCTGTGCCGATGCTGGTCGGCATCGTCAGCGCGGGCATTTCTGGCTGGGTTGCAATGTGGTCAATGATTCGACTGGTGCGCACCAAGAGTTTTTCGCCTTATGTCGTTTATCGAGTTGTTTTTGGTGCGGCGATCTTGCTGCTTGTCGCGACAAATTATTAACCAACGAGCACGAGGCTGACCACGCCGAGCGCGGCAGCGTTGGCGATCATCGCTGAGTTTTCAACCGGCACGGCTAAAACAATTGTTGCTTGTCGGCCCGATTGCTCGGCGATATCGATCACCAAAACTTGTTCGAGCACGATCGCTGAATCAATGATCACATCAACACGATTGCCGCTTTGCAAAACTGGCAACGGCCCGGCACTTTGCATTGCTACGGCGCGAAACCCATTCGGTATTTCGTAGCGACTTGCACTTTGTACCACCGCAGACGCAAGTTTTTCGTCATTATGCGACATTGCTGAAACGAAGTAGACGAGACCGCAGAACACCGAAAGCGAGATGATGACAATTCGCTGCCGTGATGCATCGCGACAAAGTGAATACCAAGACTCGAGCAGTTTTGCTTTCATGGCTAAGCGCAATGTGTGCTAACTGCGAATTAGTGGCAGTCGCGCGCGACGCAAATCAACTTCCGCGTGCAACGCTATTTTGCCGGGGCAGATTTGGTTTCGGTCTTTGTGGCTGGCGCCGCGGTTGTCGTGCTTGCACTCGAAGCTGAATCTGAGCCGCTTGAACTTGACGATTTACTCGTCTTGCTAGACGCTGTGTCGCTATCGGTTTTGTAAAAACCCCCGCCCTTAAAAGTTATGCCAACAGGCGTGAACACTTTTTTGACAGGTCGTGGTTTGCCGTCTGATGGGTGCGGCGCTTGTGTCAACGCATCGTCGCTGAATGCCTGATAGATCTCAATTGTCTCTCCCGAGTCAATGAACTTGTAAACATAAGTCGGCATAGGGCTTTTGATTCTAGGATGACAGTGTGGCTGTGCGCACTGCTGTGATTCCTGCGGCCGGAATGGGCACGCGTTTTTTGCCCGCGACCCGCGCCACACCCAAAGAATTGCTACCTATATATGACACGCCAGCGCTTGCAGTTTGTGATTGATGAGGCGGCGCAAGCGGGTTGCTCCCGCGTTGTGATTGTCACCAGCCGAGCCAAGCCATCGATCGAGAACTACGCATCTGCAGCCAGCACAGACAAAGTCGCAGTCAGCGTTGTTTATCAAGATTCGCCGCTCGGTTTGGGTCATGCGGTTGGTTGCGCGCGCCAAGCAGTTGGCGACGAACCATTCTTGGTGATGTTGCCCGACGAAATAATGGGTGATGCTTCTTTGACCAAACAACTTGTCGGGCTTTACGAGCAATCTGGCAAGAGCAGCATTGGATTAAAACGAGTAGCGGCTGCTGAAGTCTCGAGC
>RFMT01000271.1 GCA_009927565.1 Acidimicrobiia bacterium | reverse complement strand
CTAGTGCTCTGGCACTAGAACAAACTTGCCGAAGTGTTTCTTTTCGAGAAACTCGCTCTGTGCCTTCACAATGTCACGCAGATCAAAAGTCTTTGCAACAAGCGGCTTGATTTGATTCTTCTCGATATACGAAACCAGATTTCTGAACACTGGCTCATCCCATGCTGTGCAGCCCACCAAATTTAAATCTTTTAAGTAAAAAGTTCGCAAATCAAGATTCACGATCGGGCCACCGATGGCACCTGATGAGACATACCGTCCACCACGTCGCAATAACTGCAACATCGAGGCAAAATCTCTGCCACCGACATTGTCAACGACAACATCAACTGACTCGCCCCCTAGCGCAGAGACATAGTCAGTGCCTCGCTCAACTACTTTGTCGACACCGATTTTTTTTGCTTGCTCGGCCTTACTCGCACCAACTATCGCAGAGACTCGTGCTCCCCTTAGTTTTGCCAACTGCACTGCCGCCGAACCAACACCACCCGAGGCGCCGGTGATCAAAACGTGATCGTTCGCAGAGACACTCGCCCTGAACAACATATTTTCGGCCGAACCATAACTGCATGGAATTGAACCCAATTCAACATCGCTCCAGTTTGAGTTGATTAGAAAAACTTCACTCGCTGGAACTTTGACAAATTGGGCGAATGCGCCGTCAAAATCAGACCCCATCCAGATATTGCGCATCGAACCAAAGCCATCTGGTCTCATGCAAGGCCGAATTAAAATTCGTTTGCCCAACAGATGCTTATTCGCGTCTTCAGCAACTTCAACTACTTTTCCGCAACAATCTGTGCCCTGAATGAATGGAAATGGTGTTGCAAGATCCCATCCGCCATCGGCTTTTTGAATCTCTGCGAGTTCGCCATCATCAGCGACCGAATTAGTGGAAACCGTAATCGAATCGGAATACCAACCAAGTCGTGTGTTGATTTCGGTGTTATTGACACCCGCTGCCAAAACCTGAACTAAAACTTCCCCTGAACCAACGGTCGGCGTCGGCACATCTTTGTAGACAAGTTTGTCGAAGCCACCATTGCCTGTCGTAACTATCGCCTTCACAAATAGTTTCAGTCGATTAATGCATCAGCACGCAAACCTGCACGCTCTAAATGAATCGGTAGAACTCTGCCATAAAGTTCTTTTGCACGCTGAGGGCTACTCACCATGCCGGGTTCAGAGACGTAACTAAAGATTGCGACATACCGCTTTCGCTTACCCCGAAGAGGTGCTACTCGATGCAAAGAATATCTGCCCTTGAAAATTTGGAGATCTCCCGGATCAAGAATCACAGTTTTAATCATCGACTTGTCGCCATCCAGAACGCGTTCTACTTTTTCATAATTCTCTTCGTTCAATGAACGAACCATCGGGCTGAACTCGAACTCTCCACCCGACTCTGCATTCTGAATCGCCAGAGTCACCGTAAAATTGTTTGTGTCAAAGTGCCACGGAAATCCGCCACCTTCTTCGGCGAGATTCACTATCACATCTGCTAGCGGGTCGGCGTAGGGAAAAAATTTATCTTCTCTTAGAACTTCTTTTATGAACGGTGAGAATGATGGCCAGTCGAAAATCGCCCGCAATATGCTGCCTGCACCCAAATTGTCGGCGGGAACAAACGCATTTGAGCGGTCATAAAACCTGCGGAGCGGATGCGAATTTGGCAGGTCTTCGCGGTCGGGAAGGAAGTATGGGTTTGTCCGCGTGAAATTTCTGTGACCGAATTTCTCAACTCTGTCGCACTCAGCGACCAAGTCGGCAACTTTCTCTGGGCGAATAAAGCCTTTTAGAACTGCGCAACCGTCGCTATCAATGAGAGCCTGTGCGCTTGTGAGCAGGTCACGGCGCTCTTGGCAGTCGCGATCTATCGGATATCTATCAAGATCTACAAAATCAGCCGCTGAAACAAAAATCGTGCTCATATATATATGTATTCAATGATAGACAAGTCGCCGTCGCGGTGATTTAAGTCGTAAAGTCAAAGAGGCAATGGATCTAAAAATCGCATCAGGTACGGCTAACACCGAGGAGCGCCACGCCGTCGACTCGTTGCTCGGCCCACCATCAGAAACTTCGCATGGCGCCAAACGCGACGAAATGGGTATGCGAGTTTCTACAGGCGGTGAAAGCCTGCGCAAATTGCGGCATTTACTATTGCCGACCTTGCACAGCGTCAACGATCGTGTCGGCTACATAAGTCGAGGTGCGATTAACTACATTTCTCAACGCCTAGATATTGCGCCCGCAGAAATTTACGGTGTTGCGACTTTTTACGCATTGTTCGACACCAACGAGAGACCTGCACGACAGGTTCATGTTTGCGTTGATTTGGCATGTCGAGCCGCGTCAGGTTGCACCGAGAACACTCTCCCCGAAGGCGCAATTCCATCGCCGTGTCTCGGCACATGTGAGCGGGCGCCGTCAGTTTTGGTTAATTGAAACTGGCGTTACGGTTCGTCAAGAAGTTCTTGCCCCCGCGACGAAAACTCAAATCGCCGAACTCGTCTCCGGAAAATCTGCGCCCGCCGAGCAACCGATAGCGCAGGCGGCTCCCCAAACGCCAGATAAGTCACTGGTGCTTCTTTCAAGAATTGGCAATACCAACCCACTGAGCATTGACGACTACATCGCGAATAATGGTTTCGCGGCTTTGCGTAAAGCATTCTCAATTGGTGCTGACCAGGTAATCGCCGAAGTCACGGCATCTGGTTTGGTTGGACGAGGCGGCGCGGCATTTCCAACCGGCAGAAAATGGGCTGCGGTTGCATCTCAACCGGTCAAGACTCGATACCTAATTTGCAACGCTGACGAATCTGAGCCAGGCACTTTCAAAGACAGAGTTCTGCTCGAAGGCGATCCTTTCGCCTTGGTCGAGGCGATGACGATTGCTGCGTTCGCAACTGGTTCGCAACATGGCTACATATATCTGCGTGGCGAATACCCACGCGCACTCAAAAATTTAACTAATGCCGTCGAAGTCTCAAGAAACAAAAATTATCTCGGCGAAAACATTCTCAACTCGGGCTTTAATTTTGACATCACAATTTTCAGAGGTGCTGGCGCCTACATCTGCGGCGAAGAAACTGCAATTTTTAACTCGATAGAGGGTTACCGAGGCGAACCACGCAACAAACCTCCATTCCCTGTTGAAGTTGGTCTTTTCGGCAAACCAACCACAGTCAACAATGTTGAAACTCTTGTCAATGTTCTGCCGATCATCAATAACTCGGGCGAGCAATATGCAACTTGGGGTTCGACCGGCTCAAAAGGCAAAAAACTCTTCTGTGTTTCTGGTGCCGTTAGCAAGCCGGGCGTTTACGAGGTTACCTTCGGGGCCACTTTGCGCCAGCTAATTGATCTTGCAGGTGGACTTAAGTCAGGTTCCACCTTGCAGGCCGTACTCCTCGGTGGTGCCGCTGGCGGCTTTGTTGGTCCGCAAGATTTAGATCTTGAACTCACCCTTGAAGCCGCCCGAGCCGCAGGCACGACACTCGGTTCAGGTGTCGTAATGGTTTTGGATCAGAGCGTCAACATGCTCGACCAGTTGCAGAGAATTGCCGCTTTCTTTCGTGATGAATCTTGTGGTCAATGCGTGCCATGCCGAGTCGGCACGGTTCGTCAACAAGAAGCACTCGCCAGGTTGGTGAGCTCAAACAGCGCAGACGAGACTGCTATCGACCTTCATCTCTTGCGCGACCTCGGTCAAGTGATGCGCGATGCCAGCATTTGCGGTCTCGGCCAAACTGCGCACAATGCCATCGACTCGGCCCTGACGCGACTTAAGGTATTTTCAGCATGAGCGCTCAAGTCACTACCGGTCTGCAAGTTCGCAAAAGTGTTGAACTCACCATTGATGGTAAAAAAATTACCGCCCCAGAAGGTTCAACGCTTCTCGATGCTTGCCGTGCGTCAGGTATAGAAATTCCGACTCTTTGCTTTGGTGACACAATAACGCCAAAAAATGCGTGCCGAGTGTGCATGGTCGAACTAGAAGGATCACGAACACTCGTACCAAGTTGTTCGCGCAAAGTTGAAGCAGGCATGGTCGTAAAGACCGACACCGACCGCACGAGTCATAGTCGAAAATTAGTTCTCGAATTGCTTGGGTCTTCTGTTGACTTGTCACTGACAAAAAATGTTTCAAAATGGAATTCCAATTACGATGCAAATCCATCGCGTTTTGGCGCTCCGTCCACTCACCATGGCAAACGAGATGAGGCCGTGACGGGACACCATCACCATCCTGACGGTAAAACTGCCGAGACTGTTCACCAACCTGTCAAGATCGACAACGCGCTTTATGTCCGCGACTACTCGAAATGCATCTTGTGTTATCAATGTGTTGATGCTTGTGGCGAGCAATGGCAAAACACCTTTGCGATTACAACAGCAGGTCGTGGGTTTGATGCACGAATTTCAACCGAATTTGCCGTCGACCTCACAGATTCGGCCTGCGTTTATTGCGGCAACTGCATTCAAGTTTGTCCGACCGGAGCGTTGATGTTCACTTCAGAATTCGAGATGCGCGAAGCAGGCACCTGGCGAGAAGAAGAGCAAACTCAAACTGACACCATTTGTCCGTATTGCGGCGTTGGGTGCTCTTTGACGCTTCATGTTCAAGACAACACAATCGTTAAAGTGACTTCTCCAAGTGATCACTCGGTGACCCACGGCAATTTGTGCATCAAAGGTCGCTTTGGTTTTCAACATGTTCAAAACACCAAACCTGAGTAAATGAACTCGCTCAACAAGCGTCTCGAGATTGTTGACATCTCGCCGCTGACGAGCAAGTCGAATTCAGATTATGAAGATGCTGCCAGCAGGCTCTACTCGGCTTTGAGCGAAATCGGCTTTGCGATCATCACCAATCATGGGGTTGACGACGAGATTATTGCTGACATGCGTCGAGCAGTTGCCAAAGTCTTTGAAACACCGCGTGAGATTTTGATGCAAGACATGGTTGTCAAAGGCAACTACCGAGGCTTTGTGCCACTCGGATACTTCACACCAAACTCAGGCAAAGGTAAAGCCGATCAGTATGAGGCTTGGAAACTACATACCGAGACTGATCCAAGTGACCCAATCTGCCAAGAAAGTGCGCTATATGGCCCAAACAAGTGGCCACGAATTTCCTTCGACATCAAGACCCCAGTCATGAGATATTGGCAAGCACTGGCAAATGTAAGTGAACGCTTGATTGTCGCCCTTTGCTCGCAGTTGCAGTGTTGATGCGAACTGTATTTTGGCGAGCATGACCAACCCGCTGACAAATATGACGCTACTCAATTATCCGCCGATGCCGCCTCAAAGCGATACTTGGGGTATACATCCACACAAAGATTTCAACTTGTTGACGCTGCTCGCCCACGACCCAATCGGTGGCCTCGAGGTACGCAATCGTGCCGATGAATGGATCAGCGCAGAGTGTCCACCCGACGGCCTTGTGCTCAATGTCGGCGACATGCTGGAGCTTTGGAGTGGTGGTCGTTTGATTTCGACACCGCACCGAGTGTTCAACAAATCTGGAAAACCCCGACAGTCGTTTCCATTTTTTTCGAAACCAAGGTTTGACGTCATCGTTGAACCGCTGCTCAAACCAATCGATGGGTTTGATCGCCCACCTTTGCATGTCGGCACTTCTGCTGCCGATATTTGGTATTCAAATTGGCCAGACACAGTTTCAACCGACCCCGCTCAAGTTCTCGGCGAATACAGCACCTCGTGACAAAGCACAAACGAGCTCGAAGTTTCGAGCCGAATGCTGACAACACCATAATTTCAGAAAACGGTCATGTTGCCCATCGTGACCTAGTAGATCACTCGACGCGACTAGTTCGAAATTTTTACAAAGTCACAGAGCACGTTTGGTGCCTAGTGGGCAATGGTCTCTCAAATCAGACTTTCATCGAAGCGCCGGAAGGCATTATTGCAATCGACACTGGTGAGTCGAATGAAGAAATGCGGCCGCGATTGCCGAACTGCGACTGCATACAAAAAAACCGATTGTTGCAGTTCTTTACACGCACTTTCATTATGTCGCGGGTACACAAGCAGTGCTTGACGAGTCTCCCGAAACAAATGTTGAGGTTTACGGCCACAGCAAGATCGCCTACAACCGGGTACGCACGGCAACGGAGATTGCGCCAAGTTACAGTCGCGGACTTGTCGAACAATTTGCCGTAACACTGCCCGCAGAAGGCCCAGACGGCAACGTGAATGTTGGACTTGGTCGCTTTTATCGCAACCCCGAACACAAGACACAGACAAACGGCTTCATCAAACCGGCGCACACTTTCGACAAACCATGCACGATCAGAGTTGCCGGACTTGAAATCGAAGTCACTCCTGCGCCGTCGGACGCCGACGATTCGGTTACATACTGGTTTAAGTCGCTTGGGTGCGCGGTCAACAATCTTGTATGGCCCGTGCTGTTCAATGTGTTTGCGATTCGAGGCGAAGAATACCGCGACCCACGCATCATGCTCGCGGGAATTGATCATCTACTTTCGCTTGAGCCAAGTCATCTCGTTGGCGCACATGGAATGCCGATAAGCGGCAACAGCGAAATCGTGCGACGTGTCACTAGATACCGCGATTCAATTCAATTTTTATGGGACCAAACAGTTCGATTGACCAACCGTGGCTACACCAGCACCGAACTGGCCCATGCGATTCGCCTTCCAGGCTTTTTTGACGACGACAACCTGACATCTGAGTTTTATGGTGTCGCAGAGCATCACGTGCGACAGATTCGTGCAGGTCTACTTGGGTGGTTTGACGGCGACCCAGCAAACTTGTTTCCATTGCCAAGAGTTGAACATTCAAACAGAATGATCGCTGGTTTCGGCGGACGCGAAGTTGTGCGGCAAAAAACCAATGATGCAATAGATGCCGACGACTTACGTTGGGCATGCGAAATGAGTTCATGGTTGGTCAATAGCACTGATGCCGATGAGTCTGACAAACACTTGCTCGCCAAGACACTGCGCCTGATTGCCCAACGAACGACTGCTGCCAACATTCGAAACTGGTGTCTGGCCCGAGCCCGACATCTCGACGGCACATTCGACTTAACCAGATTCAATCAGCACCGCTTGTCGCGCAAGCAAGTATTGAATTCTTCAAGTGAAACTGCAGTCAGTATTTTGCGTGTGCTTCTCGTACCCGAACGTGCGTCTGAAATTGACAAGCATGTTTGTTTCAAATTTGTCGGGCGTCAACAAACTGGCTTGCACATAAGAAATTGCATTGCTGTGCCAACCGATGGCAACGACGCTGAAATAAATGTCGAGTGCGACATAGAAACGTGGGCAGAAATTTTGGCCGGCGATCTTGCGCTTTCAGTTGCTTTGAGCCAGAAAAAACTGACCGTCAAAGGCGACGCACATATGTTGCAACACGCGCTTCAAGTTTTTGACGTTAAAAATTTACAGACATGACAAAACTCCCGCACCCAACCCCAAAGTTTGATGGCACGATTGCCAAAACGATTCCGCAGTCAACGCCAAGAAAGTTGACGAGTCCGAAAGCCCCACTTAACGCACCAAACATCTTGCTGATAATGCTCGACGACGTCGGTTTCGGCTCGTTTGCCAACTTTGGCGGGCCAGTCGATACGCCCGGTCTGAACAAAGTCGCGAAAAGTGGTCTGATTTATAACCAATTTCATACGACTGCGCTTTGCTCGCCTACTCGAGCTGCTTTGTTGACTGGAAGAAATCACCACTCGGTGCATATGGGCGGCATCACCGAAATCGCCAATTCGTTTCCAGGCTACGACAGCGCGATTCCGCCTGAGTCGGCAACAGTTGCCCAAGTGCTACGTATGTCTGGCTACAGCACAGCTTGTTTTGGAAAGTGGCATTTAACACCATCATGGGAGCAAAGCCCAGCCGGACCTTTTGATCGATGGCCAACAGGTCTTGGCTTTGATCGCTTCTACGGCATCATGGGCGCCGAATCATCGCAATACGAGCCACCCGTATACGACCAGACAACGCCAATCTCGCCACATCTAGCAAATCCCAATTACCACTTGACTCAAGATCTTGCTGATCAAGCAATCAATTGGATGCGAATTCAAAAAGCGTCCGCACCGAACAAACCTTTCTTTTGCTATTTCTCAACGCCTGCAGTGCACGCACCACACCACGTGCCAACTCAGTGGATCGAAAAATACAAAGGCAAGTTCGATGGCGGATGGGATGAACTTCGCCAAGAGATCTATCAGCGCCAACTCAAGCTCGGAATAATTCCACGCAATACGGCACTGACAATTCGGCCAGAGCAGATTCCGTCATGGGACGACTACCCAGAGCGCTATCGGCCGATCGCACGAAGACTCATGGAAGTGTTCGCTGGATTTCTCGCTCACACTGACGCACAAATCAAACGTGTAATTGACGCATTAGATGATCTTGAAGTCGCCGAGAATACCTTGGTCATTTACATCACTGGTGACAATGGGGCATCTGCAGAAGGAACAATTCACGGAGCATGGAGTGCGCCGTCGTTTCAAAACGGCGTGCCTGAAGATCCCGAATGGCTGCTTGAACACATCGACGATTTCGGCACTGCAAAGTGTGAAAATCATTTTAATGTTGGTTGGGCATGGGCCCTTGACTCGCCTTTTCAATGGATGAAACAAGTTGCATCGCACTTCGGTGGCACCCGCAATGCCCTCGCAATTTCGTGGCCTAAACAAATTAAGGCAACTAACGAATTGCGCTCGCAGTTTCACCATGTCACCGACATTGCGCCGACCATCTATGAAGTTGCAGGTATCACCCCGCCAGATTTTGTCAATGGCATCGAACAAATGCCAATTCATGGCACTTCAATGAAATATTCGTTCACTAATGCCAGCGCACCCAGCACTCACTCATCGCAGTATTTCGAAATTTTGGGCAACCGCGCGATCTATGAAAATGGTTGGATCGCATCATGTTTTCATGGCCGCCTGCCGTGGATTCGCCTCCAAGGCGTCGAATTTGATGGACCACAAGAACGATGGGAGCTCTACAACATCGAAAACGACTTTTCGCAAGCGATAGATCTCGCCGCAGAGCATCCAGAAAAATTAGAACAACTACAGAAATTATTTGATCAACATGCAAACGAATACGGCATATATCCCCTTCGTGACCCGGGCTCACCGCGACATGGCGACTTCGCCGTGCCCACTCTCTCGATGGCTTCAAAAAAATCAGATACTCAACTGCGCATACTCGAATGCCCGAGAGTTCTGTACTCAACTTGAAGAACTGCTCGTACCGCATCAGTGCCGAAGTCGAAATAACAAACAAGTCAGATCACGGCGTGATCGCCTGCCAAGGCGGAAACATGGCTGGCTGGTCGCTATATCTTGACGACTATGCGCGACCAATATTCCATTACAACTGGCTCGGCCACGAGCACTTTTCTTTTACCAGTTCAAAATCACTAAGCGTTGGCCCACATCTGGTCGAAGTTCTATTTGCCTATGACGGCGGCTTTGGTGCGGGCGGAAATGTTTCGTTAATGGTCGACAGAACCGAAGTTTCAGCTGGACGTATCGAAAAGACCGTGCCACTTGTTTTTTCGATGAGTGGCGAAACTTTCGATATTGGTATTGACACTGGTTCACCGGTAGGGCCATACCCACACAACTATGAATGCACTGCTCAAATTGTTGGTGTTACTCTCGAAAAATTAGATGAGCCACCTAAAGAGATTCAAGAAAAAATGCGCGAGGGCGAGTTTCGTGCAAGCCTTAGCACTCAATAAAGGTTAAGAAACGCTCAACTCAAGGCGTTTGCGCACAGCATCGCGAACTTGCGCGTCAAAACTTCGCACATGAGCCGCTGAGAGTTTGTAAACCAATTCGCTGTCACTTGATTCAAGCGCGGCAAGAATCTCATCATGCTCGTCAAGTGCATGCCCCATGTCGGCAACATCCGACAAATACATATGCCACAAGCGATCACTCTGTGCGTATAAGACATCGAGAGTGTCAGTCAGAAAGCGATTGCCTGCTGCTTCCCAAACAATTTCATGGCACTGTGCATCAAATTGAATCTGATCCTGCGCTGTAGTTGCGTGTTTTTTCGCCTTGTCCAAAACTTTGCGCATTTGTTTCCAGTGATCGGGGGTTCCGCGCTCGCATGCCAAACGTGCGACATAAGGTTCGAGAATCGCCCGGGTTTCATAGAGAGTAGACAGTTCGGCAATATCGATGTTCGAGACGATCATTCCGCGACGCGGAATCACGACCAGAAATTGGTCGCGAGCGAGACGTTGCAATGCCTCACGAATCGGTGTCCGACCGATTTCAAGTTGCTCTTGAAGATCGTCTTCGCGAACCACCGACCCAGGGGTCAATTCAAGGCGAACGATCATGCCCCGAATTAGCCGATACGCCTGTTCGCTTAAAGATTCTTTAGCCATTTGGCACCCATCCTACCCGAGTGATATCATGATGATATATCACCAAAAAGGTAACGACAAAAAATACTGGGGACAAAATGAGCGAATTTCCAAAATCAGCAAAATGCGTAGTCATTGGCGCCGGAATCGTCGGCAACTGTTTGGTTGGTCATCTTTCGAAGCTCGGTTGGACAAACATGGTTCAAATCGACAAAGGCCCTTTGCCTAACCCAGGTGGCTCGACGGGTCACGCTTCAAACTTTATTTTTCCAACTGATCACAACAAAGAAATGGCGCTACTCACACTTGCGTCACAAAAGCAATACATCGAACTCGGCATGAACAACACCTGCGGCGGCATTGAAGTAGCTCGCAATCCTGAACGTCTCGAAGAGTTCAATCGTCGAATGACATCGGCAAAGTCTTGGGGCATTGACGCAAAACTTCTCTCGCCTGCCGAAGTCAAAGAACTCGTGCCTTTTATCAACGACGAAATAATTCTCGGTGGCTACTACACCCCAAGCGTGTCGGTTGTTGACTCGCTACAGACTGGCACGCTGATGCGTGAGAGCGCGGTCAAAGCCGGCAATTTGAGTGTCTTTGCGAATACAGAAGTGCTCGATCTCGAAGTTGAGAATGGCGCAATCAAGGCAGTTGTCACCAACAAAGGTCGTATTGAGGCCGAGTATGTCGTGGTCGCATGCGGCGTCTGGAGCCCACGAATCGCAAAAATGGCGGGCGCGAATATTCCGTTGACACCAGCAGTTCACCAAATGGCAGACGTCGGCCCGATTGATATTTTGCAAAAGTCAAACGCTGAAGTCGCTTACCCAATTATTCGTGACATGGACACTTTCTGCTACGAGCGCCAGACTGCCGGATCGATGGAGGTCGGCAGTTATGCGCACCGCGCAATTTTTATGCACCCAGACGACATTCCGTCAAACGAAGCCTCTGCACTTTCACCTACCGAGTTGCCGCTTACACAAGACGACTTTGATCCACAAATGGAGCAGGCAATTGAACTTATGGAGATGCTTGGAGACGCTGAAATTAAGTATGCGATCAACGGCTTGCTTTCGCTGACTCCAGATGCAATGCCGGTACTTGGCGAAACAGTCGAAGTAAAAAATTTATGGTCGGCCGCAGCGGTTTGGATCAAAGAAGGTCCGGGCATTGCTCAACTTGTTGCCGAATGGATGACATACGGCTACCCACAC
>RFMT01000331.1 GCA_009927565.1 Acidimicrobiia bacterium | reverse complement strand
AAGCCCCTTCTACCCGCGCGAAGAGGCAGCCGGTGCGACTTTCTTTGATGCTCGCGGATGGGAACGGCCGCAATGGTTTGCATCCAATGAAAAACTCGTAAGCAAATTCAAGGGCGCATGCGAGGCTCGCCCGCACGAGTGGGACGCTAGATGGTGGTCGCCAATTACAAACGCTGAGCATCTCCAGATGCGCGAGTCAGTCGGCATGGTCGACCTCACGGCATTCAATGAGTTTGATTTCACTGGACCAGGCGTAGTCAAGTTTTTGCAATACATGTGCGTCAACAACGTCGACGTACCTGTAGGACGTTCGGTTTACACACCGCTGCTTACTCCGGGTGGCGGGTTCCGTGGTGACCTCACAATCATGCGTCTTGCCGACCAACACTTCCGTGTAATTACCGGAGCATTCGACGGCGGTCGCGATAAATATTGGTTCTCCAAATTCATGCCGCAAGATGGTTCGGTGACGTTCACCGATATGTCGAGCGCACTTTGCACAATTGGTGTCTGGGGACCAAACGCCGAAAAGACAATGGCCAAGGCGACACAAAATATCAACGCCGAAGGCAAACTTGTGCCATTCGACGTATCGCAAAATAACTTCCCATATGGCTCAGTTCGTGAAGTACTTATCGACGGCGTTCCCGCGACTATGTTCCGAATTTCTTATGTCGGAGAAAATGGTTGGGAGGTCTACACCAAAATGGAGCACGGTCTTCGTCTGTGGGACTCAATCGCCAAAGCCGGCGAAGAGTTTGGCATCATCCCGGTAGGTATGGGCGTTTACGCCGTCACTGGTCGCATCGAAAAGGGCTACCGATTGATGGGTGCCGAACTTGAGAGCGAATACAACCCTGTCGAGGCCGGTCTCAATCGACCAAAAGTGAAGTCGGCTGATTTCATTGGCAAGGCTGCATACATGAAAGCCCGCGAAGAAAAGCCGTGCGCAATCATGTGCACTCTCGAAATGATCGACAACACGAGCAAGGCTGGCATTAAGCGCTATCCAACCGGTGGCAACGAACCGATCTTGACAAAGTCTGGCGACCGAATTGTTGATGCCAAGGGCCGTGTCTCGCGCGTGACAACCGCAGGTGCTGCACCATCGCTCGGCAAATACTTGATGCTCGCCTACTTAACACCAGAACACGCGGTCGAAGGCAACGAACTTCGAGTTATGTATATGAACGAACTCTTCCCAGTGCGCGTTGCGCGCGTCGGCAGTCAACCATTGTTTGACCCAAATGACGCACGTATGAAGAGCTAGCCACAGCCAAACAACGATGAACATTCTCGTCTGCGTCAAACGCGTGCCAGCTCCTGGCGCACGTATCAACATCACCAGCGATGGTCAACAAGTTGATACTGCGTTTTTGGGATTTACCGTTAGTCCTCACGAAGAGTGCGCCGTCGAACAAGCAGTGCAGTTGATCGAAAAACACGGTGGCGATGTAACCGTGCTAACGCTCGGACCAGCCGAAGCCGAAGAGCAATTGCGAACCGCCGTAAGTGTTGGCGCAACAAAAGCGGTTCTCGTACCCATTGACACCGCAGATTGGGATCCACAAAAAACTGCTCAAGCGATTTCCAAAGTGATTTCCGAACTAGAAACCAAAAACGGAAAATACGATTTAGTTTTGTTCGGCAATGAATCTGCAGATTCTTGCGGTTATCAAGTAGGCGTCCGTGCAGCATTGAAACTCGAACGACCAATTGTCAATGGCGCCAAGGGTCTCGAAATCGAAAATGGTGTAGCCGTTGTTCGTCGCGAGAGCGATGCGGGTGTTGAAATTTACAAATTGAAGATGCCCGCCTGTGTCGGCATTAAAGAAGGCATCAATTTGCCGCGCTACCCGACGATGAAAGGTCGACTTGCATCTAAAAAAGTTGCGATCGATAGATCAGAAGCTACGGGCGACACTGGTGGACTAAAACTCATCACTTTGCGTCGACCACCCGAGCGCGCCAGCAACACCGTCATTCTTGGCAATGGCCCAGAAGCCGCACCCGCAGTCGTTGACCTTCTTGAAGAGTTAGGTGTCTTCAAATGACGGTTCTAGCAGTAGTCGAACACGATCGCGGCACGATGACCAGCGCTTCTCTTGGAGTGTTAACGGCCGCGCGAAATCTTGCCAGACAAATGAACACAAAGTTCGAAGCACTTACAATCGGCGCCAACGCAGATCGTCTTAGCGAAACTGTTGCAAATTTTGGCGCTACGACAGTGCACCAGGCCCACAACTCGATGCTCACCGACTTTGGCCCAGAAGCATGGGGCGAGTCAATCGCTCAAGTTGTGCGCAAAATTTCGCCAAGTGTTGTCATCGGTACTGGCACAGAACGAGGCCACGAGATAATCGCACAGGCGGCCGCTCGCCTTGACCTGCCAGCCGCAATGAATTGCTCAGAGTTTGATAAAGATTTCAACGGCTCGCAGCCTCTGAAGGTTGTTCGTACTCGTTGGGGTGGCTCACTGCTCGAAGAAGCGCAACTCGATGCACCGATCAAGCTCTTGACGCTTGCCAACCATGTAGTCGAACCACAAGAAGAACTCGCATCGACAACTCCAACAATTTCAACGACAGAAGTGCAACTTGACGAGAGCGTTAGACAAAGCTTTGTACAAGATCGTGTTGAACGAGTTGCTGGCGTCACTCTCGCAACTTCACCTGTCGTAGTCAGCGGCGGTCGCGGTGTTGGTTCGGCCGAAGCGTTCGCGCCGCTCGAAGAACTCGCATCACTGCTTAACGGCGTTGTCGGATGTTCGCGCGCAGTAACAAACAATGGCTGGCGCAACCACACCGACCAAGTCGGTCAGACCGGCACGCGTATCGCGCCGGACATTTATATCGCGTGTGGTATTTCTGGCGCCATTCAACACTGGGTAGGGGCGATGGCATCAAAGAACATTTTGGCGATCAATACCGATGCACAAGCGAACATTGTCACCAAAGCGGGCTATGCCGTAATCGGCGATTTGCACAAGGTCGTGCCTGCGATCTCAGCAGAAATTCGCCGCCGTCAAAATAAATAGACTTCAAAAACCATAAAACCCGACAAAATGCTCGGGATTTGACCTAAAAAAACTAGAGTCTTATCTCATGACTACCGAGAGTCTTGAGCCAAACCGTCGTCGCGGTCGCGCTCGCTCGTCGAGTACCGAAGTCAAACTTCCTGATCAGAAACCTTTCAAGCAACCGCGCATGCGCTATGAGCCAACCAAAGTGCTCAGCGATGACGAACTCGAGTCAATTCACTTGGCAAGTTTGCGAATTCTCTCTGACTATGGCATGGACTTTCTCGACCCTGACGCCCGCGAACTAATGAAGAAGGCTGGCGCGAAAGTCGAAAACGAGCGCGTGCGGTTTGATCCTGAAATGGTGCTTGAGACAATCAAGACTTGCCCAAGCGAGTTCAAACTTCACGCTCGCAATCCGGCGCACACACTAAATATCGGCGGCAATTGGATGGCCTTCGGCTCGGTGGCCAGCACCCCGAACTTCATCGGCCTCGACGGCGTGCGCCACCCTGGCACTCGCGCCGACTTTCAGCAACTCCTCAAGCTGACGCAAGTCTTCAACATAATTCACTTCAACAGCGGTTACCCAGTTGAGCCAATCGATCTACATGCATCGATTCGTCACATCGAAACAACATATGACCTTCTCACGATGACAGACAAAGCGATTCATTGCTACAGCCTCGGCCGCCAACGCAACAAAGACGTGCTCGAGATGTGCCGAATCGCAAGACAAGTCAACGACGCAACGCTTGACCGTGAGCCTTCGGTTTTCAGCATTATTAACTCTTCATCACCGCTGCGACTCGATACACCGATGCTGCAGGGCATCATGGAGTTCTCATCGCGTAATCAGATTATTATCATCACTCCATTTACTTTGGCGGGCGCAATGGCGCCGATAACTCTCGCTGGTGCGTTATCACAACAAAACGCCGAAGCACTCGCGGGCATGGTGTTCACTCAAGTTGTGCGACCGGGCGCGCCGGTTGCGTACGGTGGCTTCACTAGCAATGTCGACATGCAATCTGGTGCACCAGCGTTTGGCACACCCGAATATATGCGCACCGCGATGGCAGGCGGTCAACTCGCGCGGCGTTACAAAGTGCCATATCGCTCTAGCAATGTCTGCGCAGCAAATGCTCTTGATGCACAGGCCGCATATGAAAGCGTGTTTTCTTTGTGGGGTGCAGTTCAAGGTGGCGTGAATTTTGTTATGCACGGTGCAGGATGGATGGAAGGTGGCTTGCATTCGTCACTTGAAAAGTTCGTTCTTGATGCCGACCTTATGGGCATGGTCGCCGCATACCTTGAGCCGATAGTTGTCGACGAAGCAACTCTCGCCCATGAGGCAATCGGTGAAGTCGGCCCGGGTGGTCACTTCTTTGGAGTTCAACACACTCAAGATCGCTTTCGTGATGCTTTCTACAAGCCAATGATTTCAGACTGGCGCAACTATGAAAGTTGGCAAGAAGGTGGCAGCCCAACCGCTGTCTCAAAGACAACTGAACTTGCCAAGACTTGGCTCGATGCTTACAAGACGCCAGCAATCGACCCAGCAGTTCAAGAAGAATTGCAGGCATTTGTTAAACGCCGAGTCGCCGAAGGTGGCGTCGCTACAGATTTTTAGTGTGCAAAACCGAGAAATTAAAGTAACGAAAGGTATTTGAAATGAAATCTTCAGCACGAGTTGTCGTGATCGGCGGTGGCGTGGTCGGCGCCTCGGTTCTCTACCACCTCACAAAAGCAGGCTGGACAGATGTCGTTCTGGTTGAACGCAAAGAACTCACCGCGGGTTCAACATGGCACGCCGCAGGTGGCATGCACACCCTCAACGGCGACCCGAACGTGGCCCGTTTGCAGCAGTACACGGTCAATCTTTACAAAGAAATCGAAAAAGAATCGGGCCAAAACTGCGGCATTCACCTGCCGGGTGGCATTCAACTTGCAGACACACCTGAGCGTCTTGACTGGCTGAAAATGGCTCATGCTCGTGGTCGTTATCTCGGCATGAAAATGGAAATAATTTCGATCAAAGAAGCAAAAGTTTTGAATCCTCTACTTGAAGAGAAATATTTTGTCGGCGCTCTTTACGATGAAGACGAAGGCAGCGTTGACCCTTATGGCGTTACACATGCCTACGCGATTTGCGCAAAAAATCGTGGCGCCGAGGTCTACACAAATACTTGGGTCACTGCTCTCAATCACCGCCCTGACGGCACGTGGGATGTGATCACAGACAAAGACCACACGATTCACGCCGAACAC
>RFMT01000210.1 GCA_009927565.1 Acidimicrobiia bacterium | reverse complement strand
CCCGAACATCACATCAACTTTTTCTTGCTCCAGACCCTTGATCAGGGCTTCGGCTCCTGTTAGTTGTTGATTCGATTTCATTTTGGTCTCCTGTTGCTCTAACTTTTCAATTTCTTTCACGGTTTTGAATTCGGGGAATAAAAAAACCTCCCTGACGGGAGGTTTTCGGCGCACGCTTTATAGCGCGCGCCTACAGAATGACGACGACAGAAACGCTAAGAGTGCCTTTTGAACTAAACATCTCTTCTATTGTGGCAGTACTGTGTTCTAATCGCAACCCAAAATATGAAGATTCTGCAGACCCCCGACGAGCGATTCAACTCGCTTCCCGACTGGCCTTATGAGCCGAAATACACGCTCGTCAACGCGACGACTTCCGGGGCAGTCAAGCTGCGCATTCATCATGTTGATACCGGTGAAAGCACTTCAAGCGAAACAGTTTTGTGCATGCATGGCGAACCAAGTTGGTCGTTTCTTTACCGCAAAATGATCCCACGATTTGTTGCGGCTGGTCACCGTGTCGTTGCGCCAGACCTCGTCGGTTTTGGTCGAAGCGACAAGCCAAGTGAAACTTCCGACTACACATATGAACGACATGTTGATTGGATGACGCAATGGCTCGTTGCAAATGATCTAAACAATCTCACTTTGGTTTGTCAAGACTGGGGAGGGCTAATCGGCTTGCGTCTAGTTGCTGCAATGCCCGAAAGATTTTCTCGAGTCGTGGCCGCAAACACTTTTTAAATGTCGGTGATCGTCCACCAAGTGATGCATTTATGGCGTGGCGCAAATACAGCCAAGAAACTCCGGTGTTCAACGTCGGCGCAATCATGCAAGGTGGTTGCAAGAAAAAACCACTCACAGATGAAGTGCGAGCCGCATACGATGCGCCTTTTCCTGACGAAAGCTACAAGGCTGGTGCTCGAGCGTTTCCGACGCTCGTACCAATCACACCAGATGATCCATCATCACAAGCAAATATCGAAGCATGGAAGTCCCTGCGAAAATTCAGCAAGCCATTTCTTAC
>RFMT01000299.1 GCA_009927565.1 Acidimicrobiia bacterium | reverse complement strand
GCCTGGGCGACTCTGCGCCAAGATTTATGAAGCGTTGCCGCTTCTTGTGCAGTTGGTTTGCGTGCATTTAATAGTCGTGCAAGAAAAATTCGTTGTATTGACTTTGAAAACAGCACTATGCCGAGAGCGAGCGCAGCGAAGGCAAACAGTGGATATGAAACGTCTGTGAAAATCCATAGTGGCAACCAAAAGATTGCAATTGCGATCAACCAAATCGGAATCAAAGCGGCAACCGGTGCAAGTGCACTAATTGCCGCCGAGTCGACTTGTCGCTTTGCTGTAGACACACATTAAGTAGACCAGCAATAAGTGCAGATAGGCAACCGCATGCAAATTCAGCCTGAGAACTAGTCTGAGTTTGATGTTCGCAAGTTTGCCGAGCCCCTCTACTGGTTCGCTTGAGATTGGACCGTTGCGTTTCAACGCATACGGATTAATGATTGCTCTCGGTGTGGTTGCTGCGGTTTGGTTATTCAAGAAACGACTCGCACAACGCGAGATTGGCAAACCAGAAGACGCGAGTTCGATCGCAATGATCGCCGTGCCTTTAGGTGTTGTCGGCGCCCGCGCATATCACGTGATCACCGATTGGGAGAGATTTAGTGGCCGATGGTTTGATGTGGTGAAGATTTGGGAAGGTGGTCTTGGCATCTGGGGAGGAATTGCGGTTGGAGTAGTCGCAGGTGTGATCGCAGCCAAACAGCGCGATATTCCTATAGCGGTTGGTTTGACTTGTGTCGCCCCTGCACTAGCACTTGCGCAATCAATTGGGCGATGGGGAAATTGGTTCAACCAAGAACTGTTCGGTAAGCCCACTGATTTGCCTTGGGCTTTACAAATTTCTGCGGGTAAGGCACAAGCGGCTGGCTTTGCCGCTGGTACGACCTTCCACCCGACATTTTTATACGAATCGTTGGGATGTTTATTGATATGTATCGGACTGATCAAAGCCGAAAAGCGTTGGCAGTTTCGGGATGGAAGATTGTTTGCAACTTATGTCGCTTCATATACGTTTCTTCGTTTCTTTGTCGAGTCTTTGCGCATAGATGAAGCAAAGAACATCGCAGGACTGAGGCTAAATCAATGGACATCAATTGTTGTTTTTGCTTGCGCCACCATTTATCTGGTGATTGCCAAAGGTCGATCTAAGAGTGCAGCGAACGAAGCCTCTTCGCAAGATCTTCTGGGTTGACCGGATTAAAGAATTCGCCTGTTGCAACTTCGGCTGCCGCTATATAACGAGAAACGTTTTTATCACGCCATGGAGAGACAACTTCGACGTGCAGCCATGACTCGGGAGAGTTTTTTGCGTCTTGGTTGATCCACATCATGTAGGGAGTTTTGCTGTCAAACAATTGATCAATACTTTGCAAGACACTCTTCAAGATTGTTGCAAAACTATTGCGGTCTTGTTGGTTCAATGAACTGAGATTTGCGGTTTGTGTGAGCGGTGCGATTTCTATGGAGATTGGGTAGATCGGCGCTGAGATTACCCAGGCAGCCCAACCTCTGAATTCGATAAAACGGCGCTCTAGGTCTAAGTCGGGGCGCCAATTGTTTGAAAGTCGTTGTGATGTTCGCTGCGGAACGTGGTCAAATGCATAAATCTGACAATGGGGATGATCGATGGTTGCGCCGACTTCTCTTCCGCGGTTTTCGAAAATCAACACACTTTGCACATCATGGCGCGACATCAGCGATGATGTGCGCAGTGCCCATAAGTCGACGATTTCTTTGATGTGGTCGACCGACAACTCGGCAAGAGATGAGTTGTGCTCACTCGTATATAGGACAACATCGCAACGATCGTCGTTCATTGCTGGCCAACGATTTTTGAATGACTTTATGTTGTACGGCTCAGGTGCTTCTAGACCACCGATACAAAATGGGCACTGGTCGGTCGGTAAGTTGGGACGACTCTGTCGCGACTCAACAATGTGAACCAAAGTGTTCAGCCATGGATCTTGTCGCACAGAATAAGCAGTGTATCTTTTGAGCCATGAGCGACTTTTGCGATGCTGCCAATAATTGGTGAGTTGCGTCCGTGGGCTGACCCGCGAATAACTCAAATTAATCGCATGCCGATGCATGCAACGATTCGCCGTGAACGCAGAATGTCGC
>RFMT01000142.1 GCA_009927565.1 Acidimicrobiia bacterium | reverse complement strand
ATAATTAATCAAGTTTTACTGCGTTTAAATGCAAGAATGGAACCATGCAATCTGCACTTGATGATCTTGTGGCTCTCTTAGATCTTGAAATTATTGAAGTAAATATTTTTCGAGGTGTCTCACCACAAGAAGATCGTCAACGGGTTTTCGGAGGACAGGTCGCCGGTCAAGCACTTGTCGCAGCCGCGCGAACAGTAGACGACAAGTCACGACATGTTCATTCACTTCACGCATACTTTTTAAGACCAGGAGACCCAACGATTCCCATTCTCTACGAGGTTGACCGCATCCGTGATGGCAAGAGTTTCACGACGCGTCGAGTGATCGCAATTCAACACGGAAAGGCAATCTTTAACCTGCAAGCCAGTTTCCAGATTGCCGAACCAGGACTCGACCACTCCATCGAAATGCCCAAAGGTCTGCCGCGACCAGAATCATTGCCAGACTTCAAAACCCGAATGGAACCATTCAAGGAACAAATTGGAGAATGGTTCTCGCGTCCACGACCCATTGACTTGCGTTATATCGATGCCGACCCACTAACTCGCAAAGACCTCAAGAGCCCTGGACAAAAACTTTGGATGCGCGCCGACGGAAAACTTCCCGACGATCCGGTGCTCCATGCGTGCATAGTTACTTATGCCAGCGATATGTCAATACTCGACACCACCCTGCTTCCGCACGGTCGATCTTGGACAGAACAAAACATTCAAATGGCAAGCCTTGACCACGTGATGTGGTTTCACCGACCATTCAGAACAGATGACTGGCTACTTTACGATCAAACTGCAATCTCAACTTCAAACGCCCGCGGGATCGCCAGCGGTTATATTTTTTCGCCAAACGGAGAGCTAGTTGTTACTGTCGTTCAAGAAGGACTGACGCGGCTAGTTGAAAAATAATTTCTAGCGACGAGAGTCCATAAACAATCCGCGCAAAGCTGCATAGTTTTCAATGCAATGGCCCGCACCCAGAACTACTGCTTCGAGTGGCTCATTTGACATATTTACCGGCACGCGAGTTTCATTTGAAATTCGCTCAGCCATACCGCGCAAAAGAGAACCTCCGCCAACCAAATACATTCCGCGCTTGAGAAAGTCTTGCGATAATTCCGGTGGCGCAGCACCAAGACAGCGAACGACAGAATCAACCATCTGAGTTACG
>RFMT01000204.1 GCA_009927565.1 Acidimicrobiia bacterium | reverse complement strand
GAAGTTCAGAGAAACGCTTACGTCCCGAGTCGCTTTCGGCAATCCACTCTTCAGCGAACTTGCCGGACTGAATTTCTTCAAGAATCACTTTCATTCGCTTCTTAGTATCGGCGTCAATGATTCGTGGTCCGCGAGTTACATCGCCGTATTCGGCCGTATCCGAAATCGAATAACGCATGCCAGCGATGCCTTCTTCATACATCAAGTCGACGATCAACTTCACTTCGTGTAAACACTCGAAATACGCCATCTCGGGTGCATAACCCGCTTCAACGAGTGTTTCAAAACCTGCCATTACAAGTGAAGTCACGCCGCCACACAACACAACTTGCTCGCCGAACAAGTCGGTTTCTGTCTCTTCCGGAAATGACGTTTCAATCACTCCCGCACGGGCACCACCAATTGCTTCGGCATATGAAAGTGCGAGTGCCTTGGCATTGCCTGTTGCATCTTGATGCACAGCGATCAGGGCTGGCACTCCGCCACCCTCGGTGAACGTGCGTCGCACCAAGTGACCTGGACCCTTCGGCGCAATCATGATCACATCTACACCCTTTGGCGGCGAGATTCGCTCGAAACGAATGTTGAAACCGTGCGCAAATGCCAACGCTTTGCCGTCCGAGAGATTGGCCTTAATGTGCTCGTCGTAAATTTTCTTCTGCTCGGTGTCTGGCGCAAGAATCATGATCACATCTGCCCACTTTGTGGCATCAGCAATCGACAAAACTTTTAATCCTGCTGCGGTTGCTTTTGCTGCCGAGGTCGAACCCTCGCGCAAGCCAACTACAACATCAACACCAGACTCTTTGAGATTCAAGGCATGCGCGTGACCTTGCGAGCCATAACCAATAATCGCAACTTTCTTTGAGCGAATAATCGACGGATCAGCATCTTTTTCGTAGTAAACATTTGCAGCCATTAACTTGCCTTTCCCTTGGTTTCTTTCACTGCACGAACACGAGCAGTGCGATCTAGTTTTGGCAACGCGACGCGACCCGTGCGTTGAGATTCAATGATTCCATATTGTCGCAGCAACTCTGAAAAGTCATTCAACTTTTCAGGGCTACCGTCCAGACTCACGCTAAGCGCTTCTTGCCCAACTCCCAGAATCTTGCCCTCGAAAATATTTACGAGTTCAACGATTTGACCGCGCTGCTCGGCAGTCGAACGCACAGTGGCAACCATCAATTCACGCTCTACAGAATTACGTGGGTCGAGTTCTGAAATACGAACCACATCTACAAGTTTGAACAACTGCTTGACCATCTGCTCAAGAGTCGCACTCTCAAGGTCTACGACAATCGTGATGCGACTGTAATCTTCTTGCTCTGTCGGCGCTACTGCGAGCGAGAAAATATTGTACCCACGACGCGCAAACAGCGAAGCAACTCGTGCCAAAACACCGGGTCGGTTCTGCACCAACACCGAGAGAACATGGTGATTCGGTTCGCTACCGAAAGGGTTAGACGTCGTCATCGCAACAACTCCCTTCGTTTTTCTTGAGATGGCTGCAACATAATTTCGTCGTTACTACGACCCGCTGCCACCATCGGAAAAACCTGTTCGGTCGGAGCAACTCTGAATTCGACCACTACAGGTCGGTCATTAATGCTGTTGGCTTTGTCGATTGCTGATTCAACTTCTTCAGGTGATTCAACCCGAATGCCTACACAGCCCATAGCCTCAGACCACTTCACGTAATCAGGCACTGACTCTGAGAAATGCACCTGGCTATAGCGATTGTCGTAAAACATTTCTTGCCACTGACGCACCATGCCCAAATTTGAGTTGTTTAAGATGCCAACCTTGATCGGAATCTGCTCAACGGCAGCAGTAACCAACTCTTGGGCTGTCATCTGGAAGCAGCCGTCACCATCAATTGCCCAAACAGTTTTGTCTGGGCGACCAACTTTCGCACCAATAGCTGCCGGCACCGAGAAGCCCATCGTGCCAAGACCACCAGAGTTAACCCATGTATATGGTTCGTTGAAATGCCAGAACTGGCTCGACCACATCTGGTGCTGACCCACTCCAGACACCAAAATTGTGCCTTCTGGTGAAGCATCACGAAGTTTTTCGAGACAATACTGCGGTTTGAGCGCAGCACCTGGCTCACTCGGCTCGTAAGCAAGTGGGAAGTTTTCTTTCCAACCGTTTACGCGACTGCGCCACGCAGAAATATCTGCTTGTTTCATTCCACCTGCCATTAAGTCACGCAGCGCAACAATCATTTCTTCGATCACCAAGCGGCAGTCGCCAACGATTGGTACATCGGGCTTGCGCACCTTGCCTTGTTCAGCAGGGTCAATATCGACGTGAATGATTTTGGCGTCTGGCGCAAAGGTCGAAACTTTGCCAGTCACCCGATCATCGAATCGTGAGCCAAGAGCGATCAACAAATCGGCTCGTTGCATCGCAGTAACTGCCGTTGCAGTGCCGTGCATGCCAGGCATACCCAAGCACAACGGATGCGTATCAGGAAACGCGCCGCGCGCCATCAACGTTGTAACCACCGGAATGTTCATCAACTCTGCTAGTTCGCGCAAAGCAGCTGCTGCACGCGCTTTTAACACGCCGCCACCAACATAAAGAATCGGCTGTTTTGATTCGAGAATCAACTTCGCCGCCTCTTTGATCATCCGCGGATGTCCCTTGGTCGTTGGCTTGTAACCCGGCAAACTATCGATGACTTCGTCGTCTGACGGCCAGTGCCAGGTCATCATGTTTTGCAACACGTCTTTTGGTACGTCAATTAAAACTGGGCCAGGTCGACCGGTCGTCGCAATGTGAAAGGCTTGACGAATCGCCAACGGCAGATCATCAGCACTCATCACCAACTCGTTGTGTTTGGTAATGCTGCGTGTGATGCCTACGGTGTCACATTCTTGAAACGCATCTGTGCCAATTGCGCTTGTTGGAACCTGACCAGTAATCGCCACCATCGGAATCGAGTCCATATATGCATCGCACAACGGAGTAACCAAGTTTGTTGCCGCGGGTCCACTTGTCACCATCGCTACACCCGGTCGACCAGTTACATGTGCGTAACCTTCGGCCATGTGACCAGCACCTTGCTCATGACGAACGAGAATGTGGCGAATGCTCGACTTGATGAGTGGGTCATATGCCGGCAAAATGCAGCCACCTGGCAA
>RFMT01000350.1 GCA_009927565.1 Acidimicrobiia bacterium | reverse complement strand
GCAACCGAATAGTCGGCACCAACCTCGCTCATCTTGGTCAAAATAAAGTTCGTCGTGCCGTTGACAATGCCCATCACACGCGAGATCGGCTCGCCCCGCAAACTTTCACGCAATGGTCGAATCAACGGAATACCACCGCAAACTGCGGCTTCAAACAACAAGTCGGTCGACGCTGCGTCAGCCGTCGCAAACAGTTCGACACCGTGCTTAGCCAATAAAGCCTTGTTAGCAGTGACTACTGGCTTGTGCTTGCCCAGCGATTCAGAAATCAGTTGAAACGCCGGTTCAAGTCCTCCCATTAATTCGACTACAAGATCTACGTCGGGTGACTGCACAAGTTCGTGTGCATCAGTAACCAACACTGCACCTTTGGGCAGAGTGTGTTTTTTTGCCTTGTCGCGCACGCAGACTTTTGTAACTTCGAGGCGTACACCACTTCGCGCCAAAATTTGATCAGATTGGCGAGCCACAAGCTTGACAAACGCCGAGCCAACCACACCGTGCCCAAGAACCCCAAGGCGAACGACTTCTGATTTGGTCTGCGAAACCATATTTATACGCTATCTGCGACGTCGAGACTAACGAGGTCTGTGTAACTCTCACGACGAACAACAACTCGAGCAACACCATCGCGCACAAACACAACTGGTGGACGAGTGACTTTGTTGTAGTTAGAACCCATACTGTGTCCATACGCACCTGTCACTGGTGTTGCCAACACATCACCAACTGCATAACCACTCGGCAACATCGCATCGTTAATCAACACATCGCCACTCTCGCAGTGTTTGCCAACAACTCTCGCACGTTCGGTGCGATCTGAATCAACGCGTGCAGGCAAAAATGCCTCGTAACCAGAGTCATACAAGACAGGTCGCGGGTTGTCGCTCATGCCACCATCAACTGCCACATACGTGCGAATACCTGGCAATTGCTTTATCGAGCCGATTCGATAAAGAGTCACGGCTGCACTCGCCACGATCGCTCTACCTGGTTCAACAAATACTTTCGTAGTCTTGCTCAACTTTGCAGTCGCCGCTGCCAATGATTGCGCCCATTGTGTAATTGTCGGCGCATGTTCTGATTCGAGATAAGCAACGCCGAGACCACCACCCAAAGTCAATTCGTCGACCCCAAGTTGATTGGCAAAGTCAACCATTATCTGTGCCGCCTGCGTGAAATTTTCTGCAGCGAAAACGTTGGATCCAATATGACAGTGAATGCCCACAAACTCGACGCTCGACGATGATCGCGCACGATCAACCGCCCGTTGCGCGTCACCGTTGCGCAAATTGAAACCAAACTTCGAGTCGTCTTGACCAGTCGAAACAAATTCGTGTGTATGCACGGCAACACCCGGCGTAATTCGCAATTGAACTCGTACGCGTTTTGCGCCACTTGCGTGAAGGGCGTCGAGTCGATCAAGTTCGTCAAAATTATCGACGACTATGTGCTGAACGTCAGCGTCGAGGGCCATCTTAAGTTCTTCAGTCGACTTGTTGTTGCCGTGCATCACACACGCCGAACCAGGTACACCCGCGTTCAGTGCAACAAAAAGTTCTCCCCCTGTCGCTACATCAAGCAACAGACCCTCTTCATGCGCCAAACGAGCCATCGCCCCGCACAAAAACGCTTTCGTCGCATACACAACTCGGTGCTTGCCGAAAGCGCTTACAGCCTCTTGGCATCGCGCTCGCAAATGTGCTTCGTCATAGACAAAGGTCGGCGTACCAAACTTGTCGGCAAGTGCGATCAGATCACAGCCACCAATTTCGAGGTGCCCAAAAGCGTTCGTCTTTGCCGAATCAGGCAATAAGTGTCTGGCGATACGACTCACATTTGCTCCGGTACTTCGATGCCCAACACGTTAAGACCTGTCTGCAATACTCGCGCCGTCAAATCACAAATCATCAAACGACTGTTGCGTTCAGATTCGGTTTCTGCTTTCAGCACGGGGCACTGTTCATAGAATGACGAGAAACTCGTCGCCAATTCATAAAGATAAGTGCACAAACGATGTGGACTGTATTTGTCAATCGTGTCCCAAAGCGCCGAGTCAAATTGCAACACACGCATCGCCAACTCGCGTTCAGCAGTATGGCTAATCACTGGCGCAAAACTTCGCACGCTCGCGCGCTCGATGTTGGCACGCCGAAAAATACTGCAGATTCGGGCGTGCGCATATTGCAAGTACGGCGCTGTGTTGCCGTCAAACGACAACATCCGATCCCAATCAAATGTGTAGTCCTTTATTCTGTCGGTCGATAGGTCGGCATATTTCACCGCACCGATGCCCACAGTTCTGGCAATTGTCGCCTTCGCCGCATCCGACAATTCTGGGTTCTTCTCAGCGACCGCATTGGCCGCACGCTCTACTGCCTCAGTCAACAACGCGTCGAGTTTCACCGCCTTACCGCTTCGCGTCCTCAACATTTTTTTATCCGCACCTAGAACATTGCCAAACGAAACATGCACCATCTCGCGCGACGAATTCAACCAGCCCGCCTGCTTAGATACGGCGGCAACCATTTGCAGATGTTGTGCCTGTGGTGCACCAACGACATACAACAACAAATCTGCGTTCAGTCTCTCAACACGATCAATCACACACGCAAGATCGCTTGTCGCATAGTTGTATCCACCGTCAGTCTTACGGATAATCAACGGCAACGGTTGATTCTCGCGGTTAACGAAACCTTCGGCAAACACAACTTCTGCCCCGTCACTAGTCGTCAGCATTTTCGAATTCCTAAGTCGCTCGACAACTTGCGGCAACAAGTCGTTATACGCGCTTTCACCCATGATGTCGGTGTCCTCAAGCAAAACCCCAAGCGTGCGATAGATCATTTGAAAATATCTCGTGCTTTCGGCAACTAGAAGTTTCCAAAGTCGCAACGTCTCTGCGTCGCCGCTCTGCAACAGCACAACTCGCGCCCGAGCCCGTGCTTGAAACTGTTCTGATTCGTCGAACTTCTTTCGCGCACTGCGATAGAACGAATCGAGGTCACCAACAGAAAGTTCATTTGCGGCATCGGTCTCGCCCAAATCAACCAAATGTTCAATCAACATGCCAAACGGTGTACCCCAATCGCCGACATGGTTTTCGCGCAAAACCGAGTTACCAACAAAGGCCAGAATTCGTGCAAGCGCATCACCGATAACGGTCGAGCGCAAATGTCCGACGTGCATCTCTTTTGCCACATTCGGTGCCGAATAGTCAATAACGATTTTCCGCGGCTTTGTCGCATTGCGTACTCCGAGTTTCTCGCTCGCGCTCGAAGCCATCAGTTCACGCGACAAAAACTCGTTTTTAAAAGTTAAATTGATGAAACCTGGTCCGGCAACTTGGGCGTCAGTACAAATATCTTTAAGGTCGGCAACTTCAAGAACTTTTGTAGCCACATCACGCGGCGCCAGCCCCATCGCTTTGGCAAGTGCAATCGATCCATTTACTTGGGCATCGGCGCGATCGCTCGATCGCACTGCCGTGTCAATGCCGTCTGCTTTGGCTCCTGCGACCTTGGCGAATGCGGCAGCAATGCGCTGCTCAACATAAACGATCGGATCTGCCACCCTTTCATTGTTGCCGAGATTGCCCCGCAAAACGCGCCGTATTTGGCGACGCTATTCCTAACGCCGATTTAGCGTTCTGGGCAGGCGCGAATGGCGGGGCCAGGTGCTGTCACTGGCAAATCGATGCGGCCTATTTCAACATTAACTCGACGACTAAACAACGACTCTAAGAACGATGACTGCACTCGCGGATACAGAGCGACACCGCGAAATGACACGGGGCAAGACTGATCATCCTTCAATGCAATATAAGTTTTGATCACGTTGTCATCTCCGACAAGCGCTTTATTTACAATTCCGCTCCACTCGCCGACGCGATATGTTCGCTCTCGAGCATTCAACTTATTCTTGAACTCACTTACCAAAACTGTTCGCCCGTCAAGATCTTGCAAATCTTGCTTTACCTGTTCAATGATCGCCTCTTGTTTCAGTGAATCAATGTAATATTCGGCGCTTATCAAGGCAGTCGCCGCCGTCAAAACAACAACCAACAAATTCGCGTTCTTCTGTCGCAATCCCGCTGGCACGAAGTCGATTAAAGCAACTGCTAACAACGCCAGACCGAGTGGCCATAGCAACTGCAATCGCGAATCCCATTCAAGCGGGCCGACAAAGTGATTGTTCAATAGATACAAAACAATGAAAATATTCGGGATTATCAATCCACTGTGTCGACTCTTCTTCTTGATCGCAAATAGCACCAACAGAGCAATCACAATGCCACCGACGAGTTTTAACACTGACATCGAGAGAGTAAAAAATTCTCCGGCCTGAATCCGAGCCCCTGCATGTAACTGAAAAACATCTGGCAATCCACGCGCAGGGTCGTAACCAACAATCCAATAAGGCACGGTGCCAAGCCAGACGAGCGCAATTGACGAATAAATCAAAATATGACTACGCATTGGCTGCGCATTTGCCTTACGACGCCTCAAATTCAGAAACACAAATATTGCGAACGCCAAACCCAATGAAAACGAATACAAAAGTCCGTAACTGCTCGCCCCATATTTTTCAGCATCACCCTGACTAGTTCTAAAGAACAAGGCAAAAACGATTACCAGAGCACAAATGTCGGCGTTTCGAACCAACCACTTGGCGATCTGTCGCCTTCCACGGGGTAAGTCCAACAGATAAAGATTGATCAACGGAAGAATCATGAACGTCAAAAATGATGGCGTTCCAATCGCAACCAAAAAAGACAACAACGCGAAAATTCGCCAAATAGGTTTGCGCAATAAAACCAAATACCAACCAAAAAAGAAGAAGAAATATGCAAACGAATACTCAAAAGTCTGAATGCTAAAACGCGCATGATTCACTGGAAGTAGCAAGAACACAAGCGCAAAAAGTCTGCATTGCGTAACCGAGAACAATTTTGAGCGCAAAATAATCTTGTATGCAAACACTCCGGCACCAAACATCAATACAAAAATTGCCAACCGAAATGCCCAAATACCAAAATTCAAAAAAATTGTATTAACAAAAGGATTCAAAAAATGCTTCTCGTCGTAGTATCCGAGATCAAATGGCTCTTCGGGTGTCTTGCCAAAAAAGCTTGCCCAGTCATCCCAGAAATAAGCGTTGGCGAATAAAAAACTCCAGCCCCAAGCGACCGTATACGCAACTGCGGCCGACAACCAGAAAGTTCGCTCTGACTTCATCTGCATGCCGAGCCTAGTTAAATACTGACTGATTGATTTACCGTTCTGGGCAGGCGCGAATGGCTTCGACGATCGCACCAAACGCCGCGTCAGCATCAATGGTCTCAAGCACCGTTGTGTTCGCCTTGGCGCGCGAAACCACATGTCGATAGTCGATGACAGTCATGCCTCGTGTGATCGCTCCGTCAATTTCAACCGCGACGTGTCGCTCACTCGAACCAAAAAACTGCGGATGCGTCAACGCCAGCACAGCGCAAACATCGTGCAGTGGCGCACCTTCAAAGTCGTCATGCAACGACTTATACATCTTGCTGAAAAACTCAAGCAACCCCGCCAACTTCGGGCCGACAACACTGTGCGCATTTCGTACCATCTCAATTCGCGCGGGCGTCGCCATTATTTGATGCGTCAAGTGCAAGCCGCTCATTACGATTTTCGCACCCGAATCAAAAACTGCCGACGCCGCTTCTGGGTCACACCAAATATTAAATTCGGCCATCGCCGTACGATTGCCGAATCTGCCACCACCCATTAGTGAAATTCCAGAAATGTTTTCAACCAAATCTGGCGCCACCCGCAACGCCAACGCAATGTTCGTCAACGGCCCCGTCGGCACCAACCAAACACCTGGGTTCGCCCGCACAGTTTCAATAATGAAATGCACCGCATCTGAAGAATCAGCCGGTCGTGATGGTGCCGCAAAATTCGCACCGTCCATTCCGCTTTCGCCGTGAATATACGCGGCGTGAATCGGCTCGGCCACCAACGGTCGACTGGCACCAGAATGCAACTGCACACTCGACGCCCCACAAATATCAAGGACTACTCGGGCGTTTTTGGTTGTTAAATCGAGCGGTGCGTTTCCTGCCACGGTCGTCACACCCAAAATTTCGGCAAACTTTGACGCAACGATTATCGCAAAAGCGTCGTCATGGCCCGGATCACAATCCAACAAAACTTTCAATTTCCCTGCCACTAAACGCCTATAGCAATTTCGCCAGTTAGAAAATTAAACAATTGGGTGATGACACGCCACAAATTGGCCGGGCGCAACCTCTTGCAGTTGCGGTTCTTGCTCGGCGCAACGCGAAGTTGCCGCGTGACATCGAGTTCTGAAACGACAACCCGACGGCGGGTTCATCGGTGACGGAGGCTCGCCCTGCAACAATTCGGTTTTTCTCTGTCGCGTCGGGTCAGCGATCGGCACCGAGTCGAGCAAAGCCTTTGTGTAGTGATGCGCAGGTTTTGAATACAACGCGTCTGGCGTCGCAACTTCGCAAATCTTGCCGAGATACATCACCATCACGCGATTGCTCACTGCCTTGACCACGGCCAAGTCATGCGAAATGAAGATCATCGTCAAGCCAAAACGATCTTTCATATCTTGCAGCAGGTTCAAAATCTGCGCCTGAATACTTACGTCAAGGGCGCTAACTGGCTCGTCACAGATCAACATCCTTGGATCGAGCGCAAGTGCGCGAGCAATGCTGATTCGCTGACACTGACCGCCTGAAAACTCGTATGAGCGACGGTTCAGAACCAGTTCGGGTTCGAGACCGACGTTGTTCAGCAAATTGTTGATTCGCTCGTCCCGCTCGGCTCGTGTGCCACGATCCCAAATTTCAAGTGGCTCGTCGATCAACTGATGCACGGTCATTCGGGGGTCAAGCGACGAAATCGGATCTTGAAAGATCATCTGCATCGAGGTTCGCGCTGAGCGCAAATTCTCTTTTGGTAAAAGTGTCAGGTCGGTGCCATCGAGAACGACCTCGCCAGAGTTTGGCGGCGGAAGTTGCAACACAGCACGTGCCAGGGTTGTCTTGCCACAGCCAGACTCGCCGACTATCGCCAAAGTTTCGCCCCTGATTACGTCAAAACTCAAACCCGATACTGCTTTAACGATCTTGTCTTTGGCAACACGAAACTCAACCGTCAGATCTCGCACAGTCAACACCGAATCAACGGTGTTTCGCATATGGGCTGTGCCTGAACCGGCCATTACTTCGCCTCTCCAATCGGAAACCAACATCGATATAGATGACCGTCCAGGTCTTTCTTCAATTCTGGGTGCTCGTTGCGACATTTTTCTTGGGCATATTTGCAGCGTGGCGCAAAACTGCAGCCCGCACCACGATCTGTTGGGTCGGGCAATCGTCCGGCAATCATGGCTAAGCGCGTGCCCGACTTGTGATCAACTTTCGGAATCGATTCAAGTAGCGCTTCTGTATACGGCATTCGCATATCAGCAAAAAGTTTCTTTGTTGGCGCATACTCGACAACTTCACCTGCATACATAACCGCCACGTAGTCAGTGTTGCCCGCAACCACTCCCAAGTCGTGCGTCACAAGAACCATCGACATCTTCAAGTCTTCACGCAGTTCACGCAACAACTGCAAAATCTGCGCTTGCACAGTCACATCAAGTGCAGTTGTTGGCTCGTCGGCAAACAAAAGTTTTGGATTACATGCGATCGCGATTGCAATCATCACGCGCTGACGCATACCGCCTGACAATTGATATGGAAACGACTTCAAAACCGCTGCTGCATTGGGTATGCGCACAAGTTCAAGCAACTCTTTGCTACGTGCCAGTGCATCTGCTTTGCTCATACCGAGTCGCACTCGCAAGCCCTCAGACAGTTGCGAGCCGATTCTGCGCACGGGGTTCAAAGCAGTCATTGGATCTTGAAAAATCATCGCCATGCCCGAGCCGAAGAGATTTCGCACCTCTTCTTTGCTCATGGCAGTTAGCTCATGCCCGTCAAAAACGACCGTGCCCGAACGGTTTACATTGCTGCCTTGCAACAAACCCATCGCAGCACGACACATCACGGTCTTGCCGCTACCAGATTCGCCAACGACACCGACACTCGTTCCCGCCGGAATCTCGATGTCTACTCCACGTACTGCTTCGAGCGAGCCACGGGGAGTGTCGAAATTAATCGACATGTTTCTGACGCTCAATAACGAACTCATACTTTGGCCTCACGACTATCGAGTTTTGAACGCACAACGTCGCCGAGATGGTTCGTCGAAATTACGGTAAGTGCCAAGAACACAATCGGCACATACAAAACATGCGGGGCATATTCAAGATCGTTACGGCCGCGCGCAATCATGCCGCCCCAACTTGCGCCGTCGGGAATGCCAACTCCCAAAATTGAAAGCGATGCCTCGGCAATAATGACAACACCCACCGCCAAGAATGCAACCGCGATCAGAGCCGGCAAAACATTGGGCACGATGTGGCGCAAAATAA
>RFMT01000021.1 GCA_009927565.1 Acidimicrobiia bacterium | reverse complement strand
GTTGGCCGAAGCTCAGAAACTCGGCTTTGCCGAAACCGACCCAACCGCCGATGTTGAAGGTCATGACGCGGCTGCCAAAATTGCAATTATCGCCAGCATCGCATTTGGTACGACTGTGAGGGCCGAAGATGTTTACGTTGAAGGCATCAGCAAACTGACAGCCGCTGACATAACAATCGCGCGCAAGTTTGGATATGCGGTTAAGTTGCTCGGTGTTGCAGAGCTAGATGCCGCAACATCGATGGTTTCGGTTCGCGTGCACCCGGCGTTGGTGCCGTTGAATAATCCGCTTGCGGCAGTGCGCGAGAGTTTTAACGCCGTGTTGGTTGACGGCAAGTCGTCGGGCTCGCTTATGTTTTATGGACGAGGTGCGGGTGGCGAACCAACCGCATCAGCAGTTCTGGGCGACGTCATTGACGCGGCAATCAATTTGCGCAAAGGCACGCATGCTCTGCTTGGCACATTTGGAAAGTCGAAGTTGAAAGAGATGAGCGAAGTGAACTGCGAATACATGATCGGACTCGAGGTTGCCGATAAGCCCGGCGTTTTGCATGCTGTGACCGGCGTGTTTGCCCGCAACAGTGTGAGCATTCGTGCAGCCGAACAAGACGGCATTGGCGAAGATGCTCGACTTGTGTTCTTGACTCACGACGCAAACGAGGCGGCAGTTCAAAGTTGTTTGAGCGAGTTTAAGTCGCAAGATTTTGTGAAGCACGTCGGCGCGTTGCTTCGCGTTGTTGCTAACGCGTAACGATGCAATATATTTCGACGCGAGGTCAAGCACCGAAGATCGGTTTTTGTGATGTGTTGCTCGCTGGTTTGGCCCGCGACGGTGGTTTATACGTGCCAGAGACTTGGCCAAAGTTGCGCCAGTCAGCGAAAGTTAGCGATACCGCAAGTTATTCGCAGAAGGCCTCAAGCATTATGTCGCCGTTTGTGGGCGCCGAGATTGATCAACACGTGTTCGAAAAACTCTGCGCCGACGCGTATTCAACCTTTCGACACCCTGAGGTGGCGCCACTCGTCGAGATTGGGCCGGACGAATATCTGCTTGAGTTATTTCATGGGCCAACGTTGGCGTTTAAAGATGTGGCGCTACAGCTCGTTGGCAAATTGTTTGACCATGTTTTGACGCAGCGCAACGAACGCGTGATGATCGTCGGGGCAACAAGCGGTGACACCGGTGGTGCTGCTTTTGACGGGGTTGCCTCGTGTCGGAATGTTGACATCGTGATGCTGTATCCGAATAATCGGGTGAGCGATGTGCAGCGTCGACAGATGACGACATTGACTTCGCCGAATGTACATGCTGTCGCTGTGGATGGCACATTTGATGATTGCCAAGATTTGGTCAAGGCAATGTTTAATGATCAGAAGTTTCGTGATGCCAATCAACTTTCGGCTGTCAACTCAATCAATTGGGTTCGAGTGATGGCGCAAGTTGTCTATTACGTAACCGCAATCGAAAAACTAGGCCGATCGGCTGTGTTTAGTGTGCCGACCGGAAACTTCGGCAATGTTTTGGCAGGTTGGATTGCCAAACAGATGGGTGCGCCAATTGATGGCTTTGTTGTTGCCTCGAACACAAACGACATTTTGACGCGGTTTTTTGAGTCGAAGCAGATGGTTGCCAACGAAGTTGTGCCAACTCTCAGCCCAGCATGGACATTCAGGTTTCGTCGAATTTTGAACGTTTGTTGTTCGAGACCAATAATCGTGACGGCGCTGAGACGGCAAGGCAACTTACTAATTTTCGTGCAACAGGCAAACTAGAAGTAGCGGCGGGCGTTTATCAAAAATGGTTCGAGGGTGTGTTTGTTGGTCGACGCTGCAACGACGAACAAACTTTGGCCACGATGCGAGATGTCTATAAACATTCGGGCATGTTGATTGATCCACATACGGCGGTTGGTTTGTCTGCGGCGCGTCAGAGCGCGGGCGTCGATTTTCCAAAAAATATGCCGATGATTACATTGGCCACTGCGCACCCCGCGAAGTTTCCGGATG
>RFMT01000185.1 GCA_009927565.1 Acidimicrobiia bacterium | reverse complement strand
AGATGTCGTAACTTTTACGACACACAAGACGTTGCGTGGTCCTCGCGGTGGTTGTATTTTGTGTCGCAAAGAACTTGCATCAGTGATTGACAAAGCGGTGTTTCCTGGAAGCCAAGGTGGGCCTCTCGAGCATGCAGTTGCGGCAAAGGCAGTTGCATTTCATGAGGCGATGCAACCGAGTTTCAAAGAATATGCACATCAAATTGTCAAGAACGCGGCTGCGCTGGCTGCGGCGTTGGCAAATCACGGCTTCAGACTCGTCTCTGGAGGCACCGATACCCACATGATGGTTGTTGATTTGACTCCGTTTGACGCCGAACTGACCGGTAAAGAAGCGCAACTTGTGCTCGACACTGCGGGCATCACGCTGAACAAGAATGCGATACCAAATGATCCGCGAAGTCCGTTCGTGACCTCTGGCGTTCGGATCGGAACACCTTCAGTGACGACCCAAGGAATGCGCGAATCAGAGATGCCACTTATTGCCGAATATATAGTGACGACATTGCGCAACCGAAATGACGCAGCAAAAGTCGCCGAAGTTCGCGCGAAAGTTGCGCAGTTGTGTGCGAAGTTCCCGGTTTACGCAAATCTAAAGGCGAGATAAAAATCGTTAGATGAAAGATCTCTCCGGCTATTTAATTGTTGGCGGAGTAGCAGCAGTAGTAACGGCGATAATGACGCCGATCGTCGCACTTTTGGCGCGAAAGTTTGGTTTCATGGCGACGCCGGACGCGCGACGAAATCATCCTGAAGCGACACCCGATATCGGCGGGGTCGCATTTTATATTGCCCTTGTCGCTGCGGTTTTCGTTGCATGGCAAATGGACAGATTCGACCCGTTGTTCAAAAACAATTCAGAACTAGTAGGTGTTGTTGTCGCTGGACTTGTCATTTTTGTCTTAGGTCTTGTTGATGACATTCACGAAGTTTCTGCACCGATGAAAGTGACCGGAATTGTTGTCGCCGCCGTGGCGTTGATTTGGTTTGGCGTAACGATGATTTATTTCCGCGCACCATTTGTCGACGTCTTTGTTTTGTCAAGCGATTGGATTCCGTTATTTACGGTTTTGTGGCTTCTCGGTATGACGCAGGCAATCAATTTGATCGATGGTCTTGATGGATTAGCGGCGGGTATCGTCGCAATCGCGGCAGCGGCGTTTTTTATTTACAGTCGCAACTTGGGAGTAAACGGATTATTGAGTGAGCCGAATATCGGACCACTCGTGGCGATTATTACCGTCGGCATCTGTGTGGGGTTTTTGCCTTTCAACTTCAACCCAGCGAAAATTTTCATGGGTGACAGTGGTGCGCTGTTGCTCGGTTTGTTGGTCGCAGTGTCGACCAGTGTTGTCGGTGGGCGTGCAAACCCTGATACGACGAACATAAGCGGTCAGACCTATTTCTTTTTGGCGCCGTTGTTTATCCCGATTCTCGTGTTAGGCGTACCGATTCTGGATGTGATTTTTGCGATAATTCGACGTACGCGAAGTGGTGTGGGTTTTGCCACTGCAGACACTGGGCACTTACACCATCGATTGATCAAACTGGGGCACGGGCCACGTCGTGCGGTTGTGATTTTGTGGCTTTGGACGGCGCTACTTTCAGGGTTTGTTTTGTATCCGGCACTATCCGATGGGCCGACGAACCTGTGGCCATTTTTATTTGTGGCTTTGGCATTGGGTGGTTTCACCTTGTTTCACGACAAGGTTTGGTCGCGAAGCAAAGACTCAAACCAACCGGCGGGTTAAACGAACCGAGACCTGCCGAACTGGCACAAGTTCACGAAGTAGCCAGTTTGCGCCGTTTGAGGCTTTGCGTCTAGTTTGTATAACCGTTCACAAGCGCCAGGCAAATTGTTTGGCGAAAACTAATTGAGGATCAAAGTTGAAACTCTTGCCAACTCGTAAGCCAGTCGCGCGTACAGCAACTTCATCGCACGACTCGCTTGGTCGAGGCGTTGAGATCGCAGTAAGTGTCGGCGTGTTTTTCGTAATCGGTTTGATGCTGGATAACGCTTTCGAGACGAAACCATTGCTCATCATTGTGTGTACTTTGTTTTCGCTTCTTGGTAGTTTTGCGCGACTTTGGTTTGTCTACGGCGTCGATATGCAAAGACAAGAAAATAAGCGCCGTGAATCGGCGACAAGCCACATGCGTGGTGCAAAAGTACTGGTTGAAAAGTAGTAAATGATGGCAATTGACACAGACACAAAGATCTCGATTTTGTCGATGCGCGACACTGGCCCCGCACCAGAAGCTGCCTTGGCGCGCGACATCGTGCGTCGAGGGCTCATGGCTTCGCCAATTTTCTTGGGCGTTTCATTTGCAGTGTGGGGAGTCAACGGCGTTTATTCGTGTGCATATGCGTTGTCGATTGTGTTCGCAAATTTCGGTTTGGCCGCCGCCGTTGTTGCATACACGGCGCGAATTTCATATGCGTTGATGATGGCGTCGATGATGTTCGGTTATTTGGCTCGTATGGCAGTGGTTGCGGTAGCGGTTTTCGCGGTGCGCAACCTCGAATGGGTCGAGTTCTTACCGCTTGGCTTGACGATTATTGTGGCCCACTTGGGTTTGTTGTTCTGGGAGTTGCGATATGTTTCTTTGTCGCTTGCTTATCCAGGGCTCAAACCGAAACGAAGTTCGAAAGAAAAAACAATGCAACAATCTGAAAGCGTCATGAGATGATTATCAACAGCATTTTGTCGTTTGAGTTTCCGCCGATCAACGAGTTGTTGCGATGGCGAGACGTAGTACCCGGTTTGAACAAA
>RFMT01000338.1 GCA_009927565.1 Acidimicrobiia bacterium | reverse complement strand
GTCGGCTTGATCGCGATCGCCTCGGCACTAATTGGCACTTTGATTTTTCTTTCGGCAGCGCGAAAAGACCCGAAGGTCGCACCGAAGGGCACTCGCAATCTCGCCGAGGTCAGCGTCGAGTTCATCGAGAACAACATCATCATGCAGACGATGGGACGAGATGGTTTGGGTTGGACACCGTTCTTGTTGACCTTGTTCTTGTTTGTCTATTTGTGCAACGTGCCCGGAATCATTCCGTTCATTCAGATGCCAGCCACGGCGCGAATGGCGATACCAATGTTTTTGGCGTTGCTCGTTTGGGTGATCTTTAATGTTCAAGGCATCAGGCACCAAGGTCTCTTCGGTTATTTCAAGAGCGTGTTGTTTCCTCCGGGCGTGCCAAAAGCGTTGTACATTCTCGTGACTCCGATTGAGTTCATTTCGACATTGATCGTTCGACCGTTCTCGTTGGCAGTGCGACTTTTTGCCAACATGTTGGCAGGTCACTTATTGCTCGTAATTTTCGCCCTACTTAGCGAGGCTCTCTTTCAAGCACGCGACAAGATCTTGATTCCGATCGGTGTGTTGCCGTTTTTCATGCTCGTTTTCTTGACAGGATTTGAAGTGTTGGTGGCATTCTTGCAGGCGTATATTTTCACAATTCTCGCGGCGGTATATATTGCCGGCGCAATTCATCCAGAACATTAAGTAATAACAACAGACAGGAGACACAAGAAAATGGAAGCACTATCAAAGATCGTCAAGGCGGCCGCTGAAGCCGCGACTGGCGACGAGAAAAATATTGCTGCTGCAGGTTCCGCAGGTTTTGCCTACGGTCTGGCAGCAATCGGACCGGGCATCGGCATCGGACTGATTTTCGCAAGCGCGATTGAGTCGATGGCTCGTCAGCCAGAGGCGGCAGGCATGGTGCGAACCACGATGTTCCTCGGTATCGCTTTCACCGAAGCGCTCGCGCTCATCGGTTTCGTTGTATTCATTCTTCTTAAGTACGCGTAAGAGAATTCATGCTCACAGCGTTTGTCAACATCGACTCGGTCTCGCGGGTACGCGTCACGTTTGACGCCGTCTCTGCCGAGACGGGCAGTGAAGAGGGTGCTCCGGTTAGTGCTGGACCCAACCCAATCGCGCCCGAAGTTAAAGAGTTGGTGTGGGGTGCAGGTTCGTTCATCGTCTTTTTGTTCTTCATGCGCTTGTTTCTTGTACCCAAGGTGCGCAAGGGAATGGCGAGTCGATACGAGGCGATTCAAGCAGACCATGAATATGCGTCAGCGACGCGCGACGGCGCGAAAGAAGATGTCGCTCGATACGAGTCGGCCGTAGCCGAGATTCGTAACGAGGCGGCGCGTCGTTTAGAGGCCGCGCGACAGACGCTAGACAAAGAGCGAACCGAAAAAATTGCCCAGGTAAATGCCCAGATTTCTGCGCGTCGAGCCCAAGCAGAAACAGAAGTCGCAGCTGCACGGGCAGCCGCGCAAAGCCAGATTGTTTCGGCGGTTACCGCTGTGACGACTCGTGCGACCCAGATTGCAGTTGGGGTGTCTCCCGACAACGCTGTGGTCACTCGCGCGGTGCAGCAAGCAATGGAAGGAAGTCGTTCGTGAATTTATTTTTGACCACGTTGTTTGCTGCCGAAGATCCGAGTCAGACGCACCACTGGTTGTTGCCCGAGACCGCCGAGATTATTTACGGTGGCATCGCATCGTTGATTATTTTTTCTGGGCTTTTCAAGTTTGCTGGACCAATGGTCAAAAAGTCGATGGCTGCACGCACGGAAAAGATTCAAAAAGAACTCGACGGGGCGGCTTCGGCGCGATCGAAGTCTGAAGCCGACGCTTCCGAGATCCGTCGAGCGCTCGGTGATATTGAGGCTGAGCGCAAAAAGATTTTGGCCGAGGCAGACGCGCAAGCAACTGCCATTTTGGCTGATGGTCGTGCTCGTTTGGTTAAAGAGGTGGCTGAACTTGAAGCAAAGGCAGATGCCGACTTGGCTGCTGCGCGTGGTCGCAGTGGCGAAGAACTTCGCGGTGAGATTGCTCGTTTGACTAGTGCGGCGACATCGTCAGCAGTTGCCGCAAGTCTCAATGAGCGTGCACAGCAAGAACTGATCGAAAGTTTTATTAAGAGCGTAGGAGCGGCAAAATGAGCGACGCACGCATCGAGGCATATAGCCGAGCATTGTTTGAAGTTGCTCAAGCCGAGGGCAATTTGTCGGTTGTCGAAGATGAATTGTTTCGAATGGCGCGAGCAGTTGAGTCGAGCGAGCAGTTGCGTGCGACGTTGACAGATGCGACCATTCCGGCCGATCGCCGACAACAAGTTGTTGAAAAATTGCTGGGTGGCAAGGCCAGCAACACGAGCGTGCAACTCGTCTCGCTGATTGTCGGTTCAGGTCGTGGGCGAGACTTGCCGGCGATCGTCGATCGCTTGGTGCAGCGCGCATCGAGCGAACAACAGCGCGAAGTTGCAGAAGTTCGAAGTGCAGTTGCGCTGTCTGACGATCAG
>RFMT01000305.1 GCA_009927565.1 Acidimicrobiia bacterium | reverse complement strand
CCCGCCATTTTGGTTTAGACCTACTCAGTCGCGAGCGTTTTTGCGCTCGCCGCTTCGCCAGTTTCACCAGCATCAGTTTTTGTCGGATCAACAGCGCCCGATTTCTTGGTCGGCACAAAGCCAGCCTTAAATGCGGCAACTATTGACGCCAAATCTTTTGGCACATCTGCCTTTGGCTCTTGGCGAATGCCAGAAAGCAAACCGGCATGGCGTGAACGCATGTGCTCAAGAAGTTCGTTCTCGAAACGGCGCACATCACCAACCGGAATATCGTCAAGATAACCCTTGGTTCCCGCAAAAATCGAAACGACTTGTTCTTCTACTGGCATCGGCGAGTTGAGCGGTTGCTTCAACAACTCAACCAGGCGATATCCACGCTCGAGCTGAGCTTTTGAAATCGCGTCGAGTTCGCTACCGAAAGTTGCAAACGCCTCAAGTTCGCGGAACTGAGCCAGATCAAGTTTCAAAGTACCCGAAACGCTCTTCATCGCTTTGATCTGTGCAGCGCCACCTACACGGCTGACTGAGATACCTACGTCAACTGCAGGACGAACACCCGACTTGAATAAGTTGTCCTGCAAATAAACCTGACCGTCTGTAATTGAAATTACGTTGGTCGGAATATATGCAGAAACGTCGCCGGCTTTTGTTTCGATTACTGGCAGCGCAGTCAACGAACCGGCACCGCGTTCATCGCTCAACTTCGCAGCGCGCTCGAGCAAACGGCTGTGCAGATAGAAAACGTCGCCTGGGTAAGCCTCGCGACCTGGTGGACGACGCAACAACAACGCAATCTGGCGATATGCCTCGGCTTGCTTCGACAAGTCGTCGTATACAACAAGGGCATGCTCACCGTTTTCCATCCACTGCTGGCCCATCGCGCAACCCGCATATGGAGCCAAGTATTTAAACGGCGCTGGGTTTGAAGCCGGTGCAGCAACAACAACTGTGTATTCGAGCGCGCCGAATTGACGCAACACTTCAACGTTTGCGCAATCGTCGAACCTTTTTGTCCGATCGCAACATAAATGCACTTCACACCCAAACCGCGTTGGTTAAGAATCGTGTCGATCGCAACCGTTGTTTTGCCGGTCTTGCGGTCACCAATGATCAGTTCGCGTTGACCGCGACCAATCGGCGTCATCGCATCAATCGCTTTGATACCAGTTTGCAACGGCTCATGCACTGGCTTTCGACCCATGATGCCCGGCGCTTGCACCTCGACTCGACGTATCGTCGCACCAACAATGTCGCCCTTGCCGTCGATCGGCTGGCCGAGTGCGTTGACGACTCGTCCCAACATTGCGTCGCCAACTGGTACCGACAAAATTCGACCAGTTGCTTTTACGGTTTGATTTTCTTCAATCGATTCGGCCTCGCCGAGAACAACAACACCAATCGAATCTTCGTCAAGGTTCAATGCCAAACCGACGGTACCGTCTTCGAATTCAAGCAACTCGTTAACTGCGCAATCTGGCAAACCACTAACGCGCGCAATACCGTCACCAACTTCAGTTACGCGACCAACCGTACGTGCTTCGACCGACGGCTTGTAGCCCTCGAGACCTTTTGTAATTGCCGCTGCGATATCGCTCGCGGAGAGTGTGAGATCAGCCATGTTGTAAATGTCCTTTCAGAACTTCAGATTCGGGTCTTAATTTGTTCAAGTCGAGTGCGCACGGTGTCGTCGATTA
>RFMT01000046.1 GCA_009927565.1 Acidimicrobiia bacterium | reverse complement strand
ATCGGTTTTAGCAACCAAGAAGATCACGCGCGCAATGGAGTTGATTGCAGGCTCGCGTATTGTCAAAGCCCAACAGCGAGTTGCGGCTGCCGTGCCATACAGCGAACGAATCACTGAGGTTGTTAAAGACTTGGCAGCAGGTGGTGCCGGAAATTCATCAGCGTTTTTGAAGACGCGTCCTGAAATTCGCACGACTTGCTATGTGGCAATCACTGCAGACCGTGGTTTGTGTGGTGGCTACAACGCCGGCATCTTGCGCGCAACTGAAGGCGAAGTCAAAGCCGATGTGTTGGCATCAAAGAACTATTTGGTAGTGCCGGTCGGCCGCAAAGCCGAGAACTATTTCAGGTTTCGTCAATACAAAACATCGAAGAGTTTCACGGGTTTTTCTGATGCACCGAAATATGAGAACGCCAAAGCGATCGGACAGTTCGTCGTCGATTTGTATTTGAGCGGCGAAGTTGATCGCGTCGAGTTGGTTTATACGCGGTTTGTTTCGTCAGGTCGTCAAGAAGTTGTGCGACGTCCGCTTGTGCCACTTGAGCGCGATGTCGTCGCTGGTGGCGACGGTAAGTCGGCTGCGGGTGCGAGTTACGAGTTCGAACCAGATCCTGAATTGATTTTGCAGACTTTGTTGCCCCGCTATGTTGAAGCTCGAATTTATGCGGCTTTGTTGAATGCGGCGGCGAGTGAGCATGCGTTTCGTCAGCGTGCGATGAAATCGGCGACCGATAACGCCGAGGAGTTGATCAAGAACTTGTCGCGAATTATGAACCGTGCGCGTCAAGATTCGATCACTACAGAAATTATGGAAATTGTCAGTGGCGCAGAGGCGCTGGGTTCTGACGATGTAGTTCGTGAAATGGCAAGCAGTTAGTGACCAAGTTTTAAGCGAAATTAAAAGGGAGAAAAAATGAGCACAGCAACAAACACAGACCGCAAAGATGGGCGAGTAGCGGCAATCGCTGGTCCGGTTATCGACGTTGAGTTTCCGCGTGGATCGTTGCCAGAACTTAACCAAGCGCTCGAGTTTTCAGTCACCGTTGACGGCAAGCCGAACGTGATTTTGGCCGAAGTAGCGCAGCAACTTGGCGCAAGTCGAGTGCGTGCGGTGTGCATGAAGCCAACCGACGGTCTGCGTCGCGGTACCCCGGTGCGTGACACCGGCCGTGGCATCACCGTGCCAGTTGGTGACAAAACTCTTGGCCACGTATGGAACGTTTGGGGCGACTGCCTCGACGGCAACAACGACGACTTCAAAGATGTTGAACGTTGGGAGATTCACCGACCAGCGCCAGCGTTCGACACGCTCGAACCATCGAAGCGTCAGTTCGAAACAGGTATCAAAGTTATTGACCTGCTTACGCCATATTTGGCTGGTGGAAAAATCGGTTTGTTCGGCGGTGCGGGTGTAGGCAAGACCGTGTTGATCACCGAGATGATCAACCGCGTGGCATCCAAGCACGGTGGTGTGTCGGTATTCGCTGGTGTC
>RFMT01000246.1 GCA_009927565.1 Acidimicrobiia bacterium | reverse complement strand
GAAGCACAACTGTTGATCGACTATTTAACTGACATCAAATTTCAAGAAGACCTGCCGCTCACGCTCTTTGTTTACCCTGCAAACACAAATGCCAAACTGCCAGACGACTTTGTCAAATACTCGCTACGACCAGAGTCGCCACTACAACTCGATCCAAACCTCATTTCAAGCAATCTACTTTTTTGGCTTGACGAGTTCACCAACATCGTTCTTCGTTAATCCGCATGGCGACTATTTATAACCGCAGTCGAACCATCAATTGGCTCGCATTAGCGCCAATTTTTTTAATTTTTGTCTTCGTCATTGCTCCAGTTATAAACATTTTTGTTTCGTCGTTGCAGTTCGAGTCGCTAAATCTTCTTCGCACAGAATCAACTCGCAATGTTGTCTGGTTCACAACTTGGCAGTCTCTTGTGAGCACCGCACTCGCACTAACTGTTGCCGTACCGGTCGCCTTCGTGTCGGCGAATTTCAAATTCAAGGCTCAACGCCTGGCAGCAAGCCTTATCAGCCTGCCGTTTATTTTGCCAAGCATCGTGGTCGGTGTGGCTTTTCTGCAAATTTTGCCAAGCAGTTTTCATCGCACGTCATTCGCCCTGATCTTGGCTCATGTTTACTTCAACTTCGGTTTTGCCTCACGTCTAATCACAGCTCGCTGGATACAAATTCATCCGCATCTTGATGACGCTGCGCGAACTCTCGGCGCCTCACCTTTCAAGTTGTTTACCACGCTCACTTTGCCTCTTCTTGCAAAAGCAATCACCAATGCGGCACTGATCGTGTTTACATTTTGTTTCACTTCATACGGCGTAGTTCGCGTTCTTGGTGGGCCATCACGATCAACTCTTGAAACAGAAATATATTTTCGTGCCATGCAACTTGGCGATGTCTCTGGTGCAATGATTTTCAGCGCACTGCAAGTGGTAATAATCGCATTTCTCTTTGTCGTAACAACAAAAGCAACCGGCAAGAAACACGAGCAATCAACCAGACCAACAATCACACGCCAAATACCACTTCGAACTCGCAAACAAAGAGTCGTTTGCACGGCAATTATTTCAAGTGCCACAGCATTTTCGATAGTCCCTGTTCTCGCCATCGCATTTCGGTCAATGAACACCAACTCAAGATTCACGACAACTGCCTGGCGCACAATCTTCTCCAACCCCGAAATAACTCGGTCAATTACAAAAACTCTGACGTACGCGGTGACATCAATGAGTCTGGCCACGCTTCTTGGTCTGCTCAGTGCTTGCAGCATCGCCTATGGCAACAACAAATTTCGCTTCATCTCTGGTCTCACGACACTGCCAATCATCATCTCGGCGGTTTCAATTGGGCTCGGCATCATCATCACCTTCGACACGCAACCATTCGACTGGCGCGGTGCTCAACTGATGTTGCCTTTGGCCCACACACTCGTTGCATTGCCACTTGCTATGCGAATTATCTCGCCCGTGCTCGAAGCTATTCCTGATTCGCTTCGCCAGGCATCGAGTGTGCTCGGCGCATCGCCTCGCCAAACTTGGCTAAACATCGATTTCAAAATAATTCGTCGTGCCTCCATCTCGGCGGCTGCAGTTTCTGCGACCGTTTCGGTCGGCGAATTTGGCGCAAGCAGTTTTCTCGCCCGTCGTGGCACTGAAACTCTGCCGATAATGATCTCTCGCCTGCTCTCGCGCCCCGGCGACTCACTGCAGTCTCAAGCATTCGCCTTGGCAACTCTGCTTGTCATGTTTAGCCTCGCGATAATTTTCATCGTCGACTCGTTCACCAAAGACAAATTTTCGCGAGACTCTCATGCTTGAAATCGACAAAGTTTCAGTAATTTACGACTCGTCCCAACTCTTCGCAAATCTCTCTCTCACGATTCAACACCAAGAGATCGTGGCGCTCACTGGCCCTAGCGGTTCTGGCAAAACAACTTTGCTGCGCTGCATCGCCGGTCTCGAATCGATCAGCGCTGGCGTCATTCGTCTCGATGGCCAAGACATAACCAACCGGCCGGCCCATTTGCGCAACATCGGTTTGGTGTTTCAAGACAACCAGCTGTTTCCGCACCTGACCGTTGGTCAAAACATTGCATACTCGTTAAAGATCAAACGTGTCTCCAAACAAATTGCGGATCAAAAAGTGCGCGAAGCTCTGTCTCTCGTCGGGCTTATGCACCTACTCGACCGAACAGTCATCAATCTGTCGGGTGGCGAAGCGAAGCGAGTGGCAGTTGCACGCGCCTTAATCGCCGAGCCTCAAGTTCTGCTGCTCGACGAACCGCTAACCGGATTAGACATCGACCTGCACGGTCGCCTACTTGAAGATCTCAGCAAATTGTTACGCGCTCGTGGCACAACTGTCTTGCACGTCACTCACGACAAAACCGAAGCATCAGCGTTTGCCGACCGAGTTCTCGACTTGCGACAACTAATCTCATAAATCGTGACTGAACATGATTTTCGAGTCGTAAAAATTGCGACCGAAGAAACTTATGCTTTGCGCATCGCGGTTTTGCGCGCCGACACACCGACTAGCGACCCAAAATACGCCGAAGATTCGCAGCAAGGCACAGTTCATTTGGGCGTCTTCGACCAAGACAAAGTCTTGATTGCCACTTCAACTTGGGTCGTCAACCCATGGCAGGACGATCCGTCAGCAAAAGCAATTCAACTTCGAGGTATGGCAGTCGCAACTGAACATCAGAGGTCTGGGCTTGGCAAAATACTTCTTGAAGCCGGAATAACCCACGCTAAAACTCGCGATGCCAAATACGTTTGGGCTAAGGCCCGTGACTCGGCGCTCAACTTTTATTTGGGCAACAAGTTCATCTCAGTCGGTGACGGCTTCACTGAGGGTGTCACCCAAATGCCTCATCACTTGGTCGTTCGAAAACTTTCTTAATTGTTTATCGCCACCACGGTGCTAAACCGCAGACTCTGACCGGGTTCTGAATTGACGAAAATCTCTAGTAGCCAATCGCCAGCGCGCGGCACGAGCAGATCCGCCTGAAAGTGATTGGTGCCGACAAGCCGCACATCAATCGGTATTGCTGGTATCTCTTCAGCGTCTAGAGAAATTCGTGCCGTTGCTTGTGTAATCGATTGCAAGGCACCGCCTGGTGGCGAAAACAAAATGTGCACTTCGACTTCGCCGACCCGCGCAGGGGTTACTCGAATATCAGCGATCACATTTGCCTGCACAACTGACGCTTCGAAGGCCCCCGCATTGCTAACCGACAAAGGTGGCACCGAAACGAGCGCTGCAGTCACAGCCAAAACTGTAACGCCAATCATGCTCTCAGCAATAACAGTTCTAGAGAACTTGACTTCTCTCAAGTCTTGCTGATCAACTTTTTTAGATTTAAACAATTGACGAGCCCGAGTGCCGGCGGCAATCGCAACTATCACTAACAGAACTTTGACACTCAAAATAACGCTATATGTCGTCGAAAAAATGTTCTGAAAACCTTCCATCATGCGCCATGCTTGGGCAACACCTGTTGCCACCATTATCGGCATCGAGATCGTCGCGGTAAATGAAAACCACGAAATCACATCGGGTGACTCGGTCTGCCATTTTCGTCCGAGCAAAACCATTGTCACCAGACCGCCCATCCACGCCGAAACAGACAAGAAGTGCACGATGTCGGTACCAATGCTCAACGCAGAAAACTGACGCATCCCGGGGTGACCAGATATTGAAAAAGTGGCGAATAATCCGACGACCAAAGGAATTGCCACCATCCGATAAGTCGGTTTATTGTGCAGAATCCGCTGTTTAATCAACACCAAAAACGCCAACAAAATAATGCCGCGCACAACAAGCCAAGTGCCAAGGCGTGTCCGCACAACCTCATCAACAGCATCAAAAATTTCACCAACACTCATCGCTTGACCCAACGCGTATGGCGCCTGAAGTAGCAACACCAAAGTAGAGCCAATAAATGCAGTAATCCACGAACCAAAAATTATTTTGTCAATGCGCGAATGAACTGCGATTTGAATTGCAAGCAACATTGCACCGATCATCGCCACCACACCCAAAAAGCTCAGCCATCGTGCAAAACCCATCATCAACCTCACGAGGTATGGTGCGTTGCTTGAGGCCAAAATTTCTTCGCTCAGTCTCTCAAGGTTCACGCCTTTTGTGCCGATTTGAAATGCGAAAGCCCCTTGCACGGGGTGACTATCTGCAGACACGACTCGCCAAACAACCAAATAACTTCCTGGCTGCAATTCAGGTATATCAACTCGAACCGACTTGGCATCGGTCGCACCGTTCACTTCTACATAATTCGGCATCGGTAACACGACCAGTTTTGAGTTTGAGTCGAACAATCTGATGCTGCCGAATGAAACTTCAACTGCCTCACCAAACTTAAGCACAATCTCTTTCGGTGATTGTTCCAAAACCGACGAAGCCGGCGGTTCGCTCGATTTCAATCCGGCATGAGCCTCAACTACTTCGCTCGCACCTGCAACGCTGGCGCAAACAAATATCGCGGCAACAAAACCAAATCTAAAGAGCCTCCTCACAACGGTTCAGGTTTAGCCAGACCATCAACTTCAACGCGACCCATCAACCACGCCAAACGTTGCGATGGAGACAACTTTTTTGCAATATCTGGCAGCTCAGTCATCCCCATCGGCTTGCGGCTACGCCACAACATGATCTGCTGATCTAGTTCAAGTCGCACATACAACGGTGTTAAGTTGTCGTAACCAAAGCCCAAGTTCAAATCCGCATGATGAATCTCGACTTCGCGCCAACGCAAGAAAACCAACGACGACATTTCAATGACCCGACCGCTCAAATTTCGCCCTTGGCCCTGCCATGCTTTTTCGTTAGCGCTCGCCCAAGCCGCTTCAAGACCGTAAATGCTGAGGCGCAGATCCATAACCAACTCTTCGGCGCTTCTTGTCGAACCACTCTCGATATCGCCGTTGCGTTTTTCAACACTCGGATATTGCTCACCCACTTCTCCACGCACGGCCGCTTGCAATAAATTCACATGGCTGTCTGCATTGCGTGCCAAATGTGTCAACACATGTCCGCGTGACCAATTCGGCAGTAACGAATCTTCACGACATTGTTCGTCAGTCAGGTTCTCGAGTGCGCTTAGCAATCGCTGATGTGCGGCAGCACAACCCGAAACATGCTCATTCAACGTGTTGGCAAATTTGCGCTGATCAGACTCAGACATCTATTACAAACTAGTTGCTGTTCGCTCTCTGCGGAATAACGACTACGGTGCCATCAGCCTCATGATGCACTCGGGCCGATACACCGTAGAACTCGGCGAGTGTCTCAGATCGCAAAACACTCTGAGCATCACCTGACGCAACACTCGAACCATGGTGCATAAGCACGAGTCGATCTGCGTACAATCCTGCAAGCGTCAAGTCATGCATCGCTGAGACAACGGTCAAACCTCGCTCACGCCTCAAGTCGTCGACTAGTTCTAGCGCTTGTTGTTGATGACCGATATCGAGTGCCGCCGTGGGCTCATCGAGTAGCAACACTGGTGCTTCTTGCGCAAGCGCGCGTGCAATCACAATTCGTTGGCGCTCTCCACCAGACAGTGTGCCGACCATTCGCTTTCTGAACTCTGTCAAGTCAAGTCGCGTCAAAACTTTGTCGATCACTTGTTTGTCATGCATCGACTCAGAAGAAAAATGTTTTATATACGGATTACGACCCAACAACACGTATTCATAAACAGACATGTTTTCTGGCATCAATGGCGTCTGCGGCACGAACGCAATATGTCGGGCGCGCCACTTTGCCGATGTGGCGGGTATCTCTTGTTGGTCGATCGCCACAGAACCCGAATACTTGACCAATCCCGCCGCCGCCCTCAACACAGACGATTTGCCGGCACCGTTCGGGCCGATCAAACATAACCACTCACCCGAATGCAAAATGTCATTAAAACCGTTGACCGCAATCATGCCGTCGTAGGCAATCGATAAGTTGCAGAATCCGAGTGTGCTCATGCTTGATTCTTTCGCACTCGCAGCAACAACAAAAAGAACGGTGCGCCGAAAAATGCCGTCACTACGCCGATCGGTGTTTCAGCAGGGTCGGCCAACACGCGACTTGGGATATCCGCCAAAACCAAAAAAATCGCGCCGCACAAAATACTCATCGGCAACACGCGTCGATAACTCGAACCCACGATCAAACGCACTGTGTGAGGCACGATTATGCCGACAAAACCAATCAAGCCACTAACCGCAACAGCCGCTGCCGTACCTAATGTCGCTGCCAAAACAACAGTAAGTCGTACTCGCCGAATGTTCATGCCGAGTGCGGTTGCTTCATCATCGCCAACCCGCAATACATCCAACAAGCGCCGGTGCATCAACAAAACGCCGCAACTAAACACGACGTACGGCATAATCAACCGCACATCTCCCCATGTTGCGCTCGACAGCCGACCCAAAATCCAACTGTAAACCTGGCGCACGACATCGTTATTGCGTTGCAACACAAAAGTTTGAATCGCTGTCGTCAACGACGTAACTGCAATACCCGCCAACACTAAAGTTGCACTCGATCGTGCCTTACTAAACGAGTTGCCGATCATGTAAGTTGCAAAAACGGCAACAAGCCCACCAACAAATGCAGCCATCGGTAACGGATCAATCAACCAATTCTCGGTTGCCGATCTGCGCAATGTAAAAACAAGTGTCGCGCCGAGTCCGGCGCCGGCGGCAACACCCAACAAATATGGGTCGACCAATGGGTTACGAAACACCCCTTGATAACTTGCGCCCGCTACCGAAAGCATCGCACCAACAAGCACCGCCAACACAACTCTTGGCATTCGAATTTGCCAGACAATATTCCACTCTTCGGGCGATACACCACTGTTTGCCGAAATCAACGGCAAGCGGTTGGCTAACTCGATCGGCACTCGCCACCATTGCGGCCCGGCCGGACCAATCATTGTTCCGACCAGAACCGCAATGGTGAGCAGAGCGAAACTCACCAACGATAAATAAGCGACCCGTGTCCCTGCACGCGGCGCGAAATTATCGTCGGCGCGTAACATTTCGGGCTATTTACCTGCTGAAACTAATACAAGAGCATCACTAACGCTCTTTGCGAGTTCGACTACACGTGGTCCCCAGCGTGAAGCAATGTCATCATCAAGTTGCACGATGTTTTTGTTCACGACTGCATCCATTTTTTGCCATCCATCACGCACAGCAACAGTTTCAGGCGTTTGTGCGCAACATTTGGTATCGGCAAGAAAAATCATTGTCGGATTTTTGGAAACAATTACTTCGCTCGAAAGTTGCGGATAATCATTGCCTTCTTCCACTCCATCCGCAATATTTTCAAGACCAAATAACTTAAAGATCTGACCAACAAAAGTATTCGAAGTCACCGTGTAATAGGTGTTATCGAGTTCATAAAAATATGTAATCGGTTCACCCATTGCAGTCGTCGACGCAGCTGAGGCTGCAACTGCAGCCTCAATATCTGTTTGCATCTGGCTTGTCAGTTGCACTGCAGCGTCAAGGTGGCCAGTCAGGGCCCCGAGTTGTTCGATCTGTTCGTAAGACTGTTCGAGACTCGATGCTCCGTTACCAATGTAAACCGGAATATCGAGAGCATTCAACTGCTCGACAAGATTGCCCGGATCATACGAAATCACAACGAGGTCTGGCTGATAGCCGGCAATTGATTCGACGTTGGGTTCGTACCCCGAAAGTTTCGTGCCGAGCGCTACTGCCTCTGTCGGAAAATTCGAATACTCATCTACGGCGACAACTTGGTCACCGGCACCGATGGCATAAAGCATCTCGGTGTGTGTTGGCGAAAGCGAAACGATTCGCATTGGTTGTGCTTCGAGGGTTAACCCGCCTGCAGTCACCGGATAGGTCGCCTCAGCGATTGTGGTTTCAGTCGCCATGACTGTTGTTTCAGAAGAGCCATCCGACCCTCCACATGCAGCAAACAATGTTGCCGCACAAACAAAAAGACCGGCATAGCCGGCCCGAGTTAGTACTTTCATTTCCATTTCCTCCTGTCCCTCACTCGGGGACTTTTTAGGTTGGTGCTCGACCGAGGCGACCGGACTAATCAAAGACTTCGCAAAATTGCGATTTCAGTGAATTACCGTTGCGGGACAGTGCCGGAATTTCACCGGACTTCGCTAGGTTTGACACATTGCAACTATTGCTGCAACGCCACGACCCTAGCAGAACTATCTAGCCGTTGACGAAACTCGCAAGACGATTTATGCCTTCACGCAAGTCATCATCACCGAGCGCGAACGAGAACCGCGCATAGCGCGCCAAACCAAACGCCTCGCCTGGCACGAACGCAACCTTGGCGCGATCAAGCACCACATCTGCCAACTCAAGTGTGGTCGCCGACTCGACACCGCTCAAACTGCGATTCAACAAACCAGAAAAATCCGGGAAACAATAGAACGCACCCTGCGGTGCCATGCAATTAACACCCGCGATCTGATTCAGCATCGAATGCATCAACGCCCCGCGACGCGCAAAACTTTCGCGCATCACCGCTACTGCCGACAAGTCACCAGACACTGCAGCCAATGCTGCATACTGCGCCACATTCGAAACATTTGAAGTTGTATGACTTTGAAAATTAATAGCGGCTTTCATCACATCTGGCGGCCCGATCATCCAGCCAACACGCCAGCCCGTCATCGCATAAGTCTTTGCTACACCATTGACAATTACGCACCGATCAGCAATCTCGGGCACAACTGTAGGCATCGACGTAAAAACATGTTTGCCATAAGTCAGGTGCTCGTAAATTTCGTCGGTTACGACCCAAATACCATTTGCCGCAGCCCATTTGCCAATCGCAATTGTTTCTTCTCGTGAATAAACAGCACCGCTCGGGTTGTCGGGTGATACGAACAACAAGACCTTCGTTTTCGGCGTCTTTGCTCGTTCGAGTTGTTCGACAGTTACTTTAAATTCGGTTTCTTGCGTCGTATCAATCACGACTGGCACGCCACCCGCGAGTGCAATTGCCTCTGGGTATGTCGTCCAATACGGTGCTGGGCAAATAACTTCGTCACCCACGTCGCACAAAGCCGCGAACGCTACAAAAACTGCGTACTTTCCGCCGACGGTCACCAATACTTGCGATGCCGCACATTCAAAACCCGAATCGCGCTTCGTCTTGATTGCAATCGCTTCGCGCAACGGTGGCAAACCTGCCGCAGGCGTATATCGATGTGCTTTCGGGTCGCGTGCCGCACGCACTGCTGCTTCGACAATATATTCGGGTGTCGGAAAATCGGGTTCGCCCGCACCAAAGCCGATTACATGCTCACCTTTGGCTTGCAAAGCCTTGGCTTTCGAATCAACAGCCAATGTTGCTGACTCGGCAATCGCCGCAAGGCGTTTTGAAACTCGAGATTTAGGTAGTGAATTCGCAACCACGGCTGCCATGCTTACACAGTGGAAGTAATTTGTCACGGCCATTTTCAGAACTTGCGATGAATATTGAAGATGTGCTCGAAGCCGACTGGGACGCCGTCCCTAACTTGCGCGACCCAGTCTTAGTAATCGCGCTTCGTGGATGGTTTGATGCTGCGGGTGCCGCAACCGCCGCGCTCGAATGGTGCCTTGACGACCGCGCCGTTACAGTCGTCGCGAGCATTGACCCTGACCCATTTTTTGACTTCACCCACGAGCGCCCTGAGGTCTATTTCGACGAAGACGATGAACGAAAAATACGGTGGCCCGAAAACGACATCGTCATTGCCCGATTTCCGGAGGGTTCTCGCGATCTGGTGGTCCTCTCTGGTGTTGAGCCGCACACAAACTGGAACATCTTCTCTGAGTGCGTTTTTCAAACCGCAAAAAACCTCAACTGCACTGTTGCAGTCACCGTCGGCGCAATCGCCGAAGCAATACCTCACTCACGTACGCCATCGGTTTTTGGCAGCACCACAAACGCGACGCTCGCCCGTCGACTCAAACTTTCGCGACCGACTTACCAAGGTGTCACCGGCATCGTCGGCGTTATGCAAGAGCGCTTCGAGCGTGAACAACTCGCGGCAGTTTCACTGCGTGTTGGCGTGCCGCACTATTTGACTAACGCCCAACACCCAAAATCAAGCGCCGCACTGCTGCGACATTTAGAAATCGTGCTCGGTGTACCGACACGCCACGCCGAACTGTACGAAGAAATTCAACGATGGGAAGAACTTCATGACGCTGCAGTCGAAGGCGACGCGCAGGTTTCAGAGCACCTCGCTCAACTAGAGGCCGACTATGACGCCCGCACACAAATCGAGATTCCGACCGCCGATGATCTTGGCGCCGAATTCGAAAAATTTCTTCGCGAACAGCCTGACGAAGATACAGAAAAATAGGATCAAGCAAGCGCTTTAATCAGTATAAATTCTAGGAAACTAAAAATGCCCCGGACAAAAGCCCGGGGCATTTTTTATCAGCGCGAGGGGGTGCTGAAATTTGAGTTTATTAATTTACGAATTACTTCGAGTTGACTTTCTTAGCTTGAGCTTCTGCGGCAGTCTTGAGTGCACCTGTAAGTGGTGCGTAACCGAGCGCGTCAGCGTTTGCAGGTGAATACGTTGTCAAGATCCATGTGAAGAAATCAGCAACAACCGCATTCTTTGCGCTCTTCGCCGTTTTTCCAAGACCGTAAGTTACCGCAACTACTGGGTAGGCGGCCTCGTTGGTTCCTTGCTTGTAGTCGAAGGTTACGAAACCAACTGAGTCAATGCTTGCACCTGCGACGAACGCAGATGTAGCGGCTGCTGTTGGTCCAACAAATTTACCGGCGGCATTCCTCACGTTTGCTGCCTGTATACCCTTAGCAGCGCGAGTTGCGTCGGTTACGAACGAAACTTCGGTGTAGCCAATGGTTCCATTCGTATCAGCAATATAGTTTGACACGTTTGCAGAACCGCTTTGACCTTGGAAATTCGCACCATACGAAGCCACTTTTGCCGAACCACCTGGAATGCACGATGTAAATGCATCAGTTGCTACCCAGTCTGGGTTGGTCGAGTTCTTCATAAAGTTGCAAAAGTTGTTTGTTGTGCCCGAACCGTCTGAACGGTAAACAACTGTGATTGCCTTATCTGGCAAGTTCACTGGCAGTACCGAATACTTGGAGACTTCTTTGCCAGCCACTTTAACTGAATAGTTATTTGCGCTATCCACTGGTGCCTGAATCGAAATCTGACCTTTGGTACCGATCGTTGCAGTCTTTACTGATTTCTTTTTTGTGTTGTCGTAAAGTTCGACAGTCTTTCCCTTGGATGATTTCAATACCGACGGCACCAACGTCACAGTCACTAAAGCTGTATTTGCTGATGGTGTCGACCAAACTGAAGACGCACCCTTAAGACCGCTCTTCTTCAACGAGTTCGCCCACGCCGGATTTGTCTTCATGTCATTAGCAATTGACGGGTCATTCCATTTGGTGATTGTTCCACCGAAAATGCCGTTGATAGTCGCTGGGCTCAACGAAAGAGTTGTTCCCTTGATTTCGTCGAGGCGATATGCAATCGAAATCGCACCCGCAACATAAGGAATATAAACCCAATCAAACGCTGCGGCTTGAGTGGATGTAACTGCTGAATCGGTCCCACCAAAATCTGTCAGACCAGCTTTAAAGTCACTCTTGCCTTTTGACGAACCGCCACCTGGGTTGGCATACGAAACATTGTGACCGGTTGCTTGGTTGTATGCAACAGTCGCCGAAGCCATGAATTGCTGCGGAAATGTCGCACCCGAACCGCTTGCGCTTTCAGCAAGTGCGACCGAACCTACCGACAAACTTGCAACCATCGCAAGTGCGATAGCGACTATTGGTTTTCTTAACTTTTGCATTTATGTTCTCCTATTTGGGTTTACTCGAATACTTTTACTAACCCGAACACTATTAATCTCACCTGAATAGAACCTTGCTTCAAGGCGAACTCAATTCAACAAATTGGTTAACAGTTGATTAACGACTCTAAGTCAGCCGAATTTTCCCTGCACATAGTCAGCGGTGCGAGTATCGCGTGGGTTTGTGAACAATTTCTTCGTTGCGTCCGCTTCGACGAGATACCCAGGACCACCGTCGGTCAGAAAGAAAGCACAAAAATCACTGACACGTGCCGCCTGTTGCATGTTGTGCGTGACGATGACAACTGCGATCTTCTCGGCAAGCTCTTTGATCGTCTCTTCAATACGCAAAGTACTGCCTGGGTCGAGCGCCGAACATGGCTCGTCCATTAACAATACGTTCGGTTCAACAGCCAATGATCTGGCGATGCATAGTCTCTGTTGCTGACCACCAGAAAGCGAGCCACCTGTGGCAGTCAAACGATCTTTCACTTCTTTCCAAAGACCTGCTCGAGTTAAACAACTTTCAACAATCGCGTCGTGATCAGCAACTTTGAGGTGCGCCAGTTTGATGCCTGAAAGTACATTTTCGCGAATATTCATCGCCGGAAACGGGTTTGGCTTTTGAAACACCATTCCAATTTTCAGTCGAATTGCCGCTGCGTCAACATCTGGTGCGTAGATATCTTGTCCGTCCTGCAAAACTTGACCTGCCATTGCTGCACTTGGAATAAACTCGTGCATTCGATTTAACAACCGAATAAAAGTTGACTTGCCACAACCTGACGGACCAATCAATCCAGTGACGGTTCGTTCAGGAAACTGCAAAGAAACATCTGACAATACGTGGTGCTTGCCAAACCACGCATGAACATTTTTTGTTTCGAGTCCACGAACCGCCGTTGCAGTTGTTTGACTTGCGCTCACCGTCGCCACACTAGTTTGTGAATCTTGCACCACTTTAATTGCTCCTTGTTTTAAAGTTTCCATGAACTATCGATTGGCCTTTCCGCCGAAATATCTGGCGATCAAGAACAAAACCAGCACCAACAACATCAGCACCAAAGAGCCGGTCCAAGCCCGGTTTATTGAGTTCTCTGTACCAATCTGTAACAACCCGAAGACATACGTCGGTAGCGAACCAATCGGTCCGCCGATTGGATTAAACACGTAACTGTTGTTTGACAGAGATGTCAACAAAAGTGGTGCGGTCTCGCCGATCACTCGCGCAATGCCCAAAATACCAGCAGTTGTCAAACCACTTCGCACTGTCGGCAAGATCACCATCAGCGAAGTCCTCCACTGACGCGCGCCAAGTGCATAACTCGCCGATCGCAAGTCATCGGGCACTAGTTTCATTACTTCTTCAGCAGTTCGAGCAACTGTGGGCAGCATCAATACGGCCAATGCAAGCGAGCCAGCCATTCCGCTGAACGAATTGGTGTAATTCACGAAGGTCGTATAAATGAATAGACCGGCAACGATCGATGGCACACCGCTCATCGACTGCACGACGAACCGCACCAAAAACGTCAAACGACCTCGAATCTCGGTCAAGTAAACCCCGCTCAAAATACCAAGCGGCAACGTAATCGCAGCCGCAATTAACACCATCATTAACGAACCGATGATTGCGTGTGCTGCACCACCCATGTTCAGTTCATCATCCGGTGTCGTCAACTGCATGTTTTCAATCAAGAAATTTGGTTGCAAGCCTTTGGCGCCCTTAACAACGACACTCACGAAAATTGACATCCACGGAAAAAACGCCAACACCGACGCAGCACATATTGCAACCCCAACCATCGCATCTTTTCGAGCCTTAGGGTTAAGTCGTTTGGTACGCACGAATGTTGCACCAAAAAACACCACCAAGAAAGTCAACCCGAAGCCGTCAATTCCGGCAAGACCGGTTAGCAGAACAATGGCGAACGAAGCTATTGCAACAACGGCAATCGAAAAAGCACCAGTAAATTGAGTCTTTCGAGTCGGTTTCCATGGCGTCGTCGGCTGTGGTGCAACCGGCTGCGATTGCGGGTTGCTTACAACAGTGCTCACTTGCGCCTCGTTGATTTTTCGACGATTGTCGCCGCAACCATATTCACGACCAGTGTCAACAAAAACAGCACAAATCCTGCGGCGACAAGTGCCTTCAATTCATATTCGGTTGCTTCTCCGAACTTCAAAGCAATCAGCGACGCGATGTTGCCACCCTCCGATTCCAAAATTCGAAAGTTGTAACGAAACACAATATTCAACAACAGATAAACCGCGACAGTTTCACCAAGTGCGCGACCGAGACCGAGCATCGCTCCACCGATTACCCCGCTGCGCCCGAAAGGCAAAACTACGGTTTTGATTGAACCCCAACGAGTGCTGCCAAGCGCATAGCAAGTGTCAATTAAATCGCGCGGTGTGCGTGAGAAAACTTCTCGCGATACGGAGGTAATTATTGGTGTAATCAACGAAGCCAAAACGCAACCTGCGACAAATGGGCTGCGACCAAAAACCTCGGCCTGAACTTTGATAAACGGCACCCAACCGAGGCGAGAATTCAAAAAAATTGACCACCGCTCGCCGAATGATGTGAACAAGACCACGCCCCAAAGACCAAAAATCAGAGAAGGTATCGCTGCTGCAAGATCAAGCAATGTTGAGAGAAGTTTTCGCAAACGTGCCGCTGCATAAAATTCGATATAAAGAGCGCCGCAAATCGCTATTGGCATTGCGATAACCAATGCGATAACCGAAACCAAAATCGTTCCGGTCAACATTGGGCCAATTGAAAAATCATCCGGAATCACACCGTCGCCACTGCCTGCCGTCCAGTTAGAGCCCGTAATAAACCGCAGTCCACGGTCATTAAAAATTTGCGCACTTCTGACAAACAGAAAAGTGCCGATTAGACCCAGCAAAATCAGCGAAGTAAGGGCACCAGATGTAACTATCCTTCGAAAGATCCGGTCTGCTCGGTTGTAAATGACCAAGAGTTCACGTTGCTCTGGGGTCGCTTCAAACGAAGGCACAACTGACATACCGTCAATCTTCGCTGTGACGGGTGACTTGAATCTGTCGTAAAGATGAACGACAGGTGAATTATTTGACGGCTTTAAAGCCTTCGTCCAGGTCGACCAAAATATCTTCGATTGACTCAAGGCCAACTGAAAGTCGAATGAGCCCTGGAAACACACCAGTTAAAGCCTGCTCTGTCGGCGTCAATTGACTATGAGTCGTTGATGCCGGGTGAATTACGAGGCTGCGAACATCGCCAATGTTGGCAACATGGCTGTGCAGTTTCAGACCGGCAACAAATTTCTGACCAGCCTCAAGGCCACCTTTGATGTTGAAGGCCAACACTGAACCATAACCCTTGCCGCGACCGTAGCGCTTGGCACGCTCATGCCACTTGCTCGTTGGCAGCCCTGCGTAAAACACTTCTTCGACTTGCGAATGCCCGGCGAGATATTCGCCGACTCGCTGCGCGTTTGCCCAGTGACGATCCATTCGCAATGACAATGTTTCAAGACCTTGCAAAAAATTGAACGCATTGTCTGGTGTTGTAGCCATGCCTAAGTCACGCAACATTTGCACTCGCGCCTTGATGATGTATGAACCAGCGCCCAACGCTGGCCAATATGCCAGGCCGTGATAACTCGGGTCAGGTTGTGTGAAGTTTGGAAACTTATCGCCCTTGCCAAAATCGAACGTGCCGCCATCGATTATTGCGCCACCGATGCTCGTGCCATGCCCGCCGATAAATTTCGTCAACGAGTGCACAACTATGTCGGCACCCCATTCAATTGGTCGAATCAAATATGGCGTCGGCACTGTGTTGTCGACAATTAACGGCAAACCATTTTCGTGTGCAACTTTCGCAATGCCTTCGATGTCAAGCAAGTTATTGCGCGGGTTCGCCAATACTTCGCCATAAAAAGCCTTTGTATTTGGCTTAATCGCCGCGCGCCACTGATCAAGATTGTCTGGGTCGTCAACGAAACTCACTTCAATGCCGATTTTCGGCAACGTATAGTGAAACAAGTTGTATGTGCCACCGTACAAACTCGGCGATGCAACAATGTGCGCACCCGCCTCAGCGAGAGTCAAAATTGCCAACAACTCTGCTGATTGACCAGAACTAACAGCAAGCGCACCAGGCAAACCAACTGCCGTTGTGATGCCACCTTCAAGTGACGACAATCGCGCCTCAAGCACACCTTGAGTCGGGTTCATTATTCGCGTGTAGATGTTTCCGATCTCGGCAAGTGCAAACAAATTCTGCGCATGCTGTGCATCGCGAAACACATAACTTGTC
>RFMT01000023.1 GCA_009927565.1 Acidimicrobiia bacterium | reverse complement strand
TGGTTCATCGTTGAGAATGCTCTGTGTAAATGCCGCAATCTCGCGATCCCATGACGGGTCATCGTTATATTCGAATAATTCTTCCTTGGGGTCGCCATTATCGCGGTCCGGATCAGCCGTAACGAGAGTCATCGTTTCGTTGCCATAACTTTTTGATCCAGTCAAGATGCCCCGCAAAATCACGCCACCGCGTTGCATGTTTATGTCCAGACTGAACTGATGTCGCCATTGAGTTGCGGAACTATTTAGCATTGCCACAACACCTTGCTCTGTGCGCATCAGTGCGTATGCGTTATCTTCGACGTTGTAACCCCAATGACCGTTTGAAACAAAACTTTGTACGTCTACAAACTCGCCGGCAATCAGTCGCATTAAATCGACCATATGGATGCCCTGGTCTAGGAGCACCCCACCGCCAGCAATCTCTCGTTTCGCGCGCCAATCGGCTTGATTAAAAGTAATCAATTTTGATTTGCCGTAAACGCCGCGCATGTTAATGATGTTGCCGTATCTACCGCTTCGAATAATTTTCATGGCGTCTTGCACTGAATCGTGGTATCGATGATTGAATCCGTACATCAATCGGCATTGCGGATTCTTCTTCTCTGTTGCGATCACGCTTGCTATATCTCTCATATCTCGGCCCGGTGGTTTCTCACAAAAAACATGTAGGCCGAGATTGAGACCGGCAATAGTTACTTCAGCTGCAATGTCGTTTGTCATGCAAACAATAAGCACGTCAAGGTCTTGTTGCAGTAGTTGTTGATATGTTCGAAAATGTGCGACTCCATTCGGCAATACGCCATCGGTCGTAAATACACGGTCACAAACTGCTACAAGTTTTAGGTTCGGATTTCGCTCTACACAATCACCTCGCCGCTTGCCAACGACGCCATAGCCCGCAATGCCGACTTTTAATACTTTTGCGGTCATTCGCCTAGTTTAAATTCTCAATCACTTGGGAGCGGATGCGCCGTGATTCAAAAAGACCGTATCTACGCCGTAAGCAATAAACGTGTAGCCCTCGCTGATTCGGCGATTGAGCATTTGTGTATCAGGTTGAACTACATGAATGCCACATGCCATCTTTTGTTTGGCACAAACATCGAGAATCTTGCTTAGTACATCTTTGTATTTTTGATTCTCAAAATCGCCAGTGATGCCAAGCGAGGCCGACAAGTCATATGGCCCGACCATAATTGCGTCAAGACCATCAACTTTGACAATTGAATCAAGATTGTTGACCGCATCAATGTGTTCGATTTGTGCAATCACCAACGACTCTTGTGCTTCTTGCATATACGCATCAAAGAATTTGCCGAAAACATTTGCACGTTGGAACCCAACACCGCGACGACCGCGTGGTGGCCAGTGACATTCGCTAATGATCGATTGCAATTGCGCTGCCGAAGAGACCATCGGAACAACCACGCCTGCCGCACCTTGGTCAAGTGCCTGGCGACAATTAATCGGTAACGGGCTGGCAACACGGGCTAGTGGCAGAGTGCCACCAAGTTCGAGCGCGCGAAAAATATCTGGAAGCTGGTTTACCGAAACCGGACCATGCTCCATGTCGATCGCTACCCA
>RFMT01000166.1 GCA_009927565.1 Acidimicrobiia bacterium | reverse complement strand
GTTGCGACATAGATTCACTGTCTCGCGAGAGTATGCATCGCCAATTGCGTTGCGATAACTGCCAGCTAGAGCCTCAATGCAGTGAATGTAGGCATCCATACCCGTATAAAAGTATTGATTACGCGGCACCGTACGCGTCAAGCTTGGGTCAAGCACTACATGGTCAAAAACTGTGAAGTCACTATTCATCCCCAACTTCAAACCAGTTTCAACATTTGTCATTACACATGTTCTTGTCGCCTCTGAACCAGTACCAGAGATTGTCGGTACGCCGATTTTGTGCACGCCTGGCACTCGCACTAGGTCCCAGCCTTGATAGTCGGCCGCCTTACCGCCGTTTGTCAGCAGATTCGAAATCGCCTTGGCGGTATCAAGAGTTATACCGCCACCAAAGCCGACGACTGTTGCGGGCTCGGTGTGACCAGATTTCTTAAGCACAGCAACTAACTCGTCAATGCCTTGTGTCGTTGGTTCGTCAACCGTACTGACAAAATGCACGGCATCTGTCGGCTTTGCCCCAAGAGAACTTGCGATGTAATACTCATTTTTAAAATAGTCATCAATCAAAAACACGGCGTACGGAGATTTATCACTTCGCTTTGAGGCAACGAGATCAGCTACTCCAGATACGGCGCCATCGCCAAAGGTGAACCGTCCGACATTGCGAACAATCTTGACGCCGGTGTCGAGAGTCGTCACGCGAGACCACGCATTTTGTCGAACATTGTCACCGAGACATCAAATTTGTTGTTGCTTGCTACAACCGTGCAGGGTTCGCCAAAAATGCCTTCTGGCAGGTTGACGCCTTCTAGTTCAAAAGTGCCACCTGCACCGTTAACGATTGCCAGACCAGCGGCAATGTCCCAGAACATGATGTTATGTTCAGCATAAACATCGGCACTACCAGTGGCCACCAATGCAAGTGATGCACACGCCGAGCCGATCATTCGTACTTTGCCAAAACCTGTAAGAATTTCAGCGAAACTCGCCACTGCTTTTGCATCACTGATCGGAAACCGGCTCGGAAAACCGGTTACCAAAGTTGCCTGACCGCGATCTTTGCGATCTGAAACCGTTACAGGATTCTTGCCGACATGAGCGCCAATTTGTGGTCCACCAAAAATCATCTGTTTGGTCATCAAATTGAACATCACACCCAAAATCGGTTCGTTTGCGTCCCAAAGTGCGACTGAAATCATTGAAGGACCAAGACTGCGACTGAAGTTGTAACTGCCGTCAAGTGGATCAATAACCCACAGAAGTTGAGGTAGCGACTTGCTTGGGATAAAACCCGTCTCCTCGCTCAGAATCGCGATGCCAGTATGAGTCAGACCTTTAATCAGTTCTTTTTCGAGCATTACATCGGCTTCAAGTTTTATTTCACGACCACCAATCTGGAGATCAGTTACATTTTTTGCCGCAGCGTTGTTCGCACGAATGAACTTTTTGCCAACTTTTTCGACAAGTTCTGTCACCAATAATGCAAAACCG
>RFMT01000174.1 GCA_009927565.1 Acidimicrobiia bacterium | reverse complement strand
CAATGCGCACACTCACCTCGGCATGACACTGTTTCGTGGCCTTGGTGACGACATGAGCCTTGAGGACTTCCTCGCTCGATTAATGCCAGCCGAAGTACGCATGCTCAATTATGAAGCCGTCTACGCGGGAAGTGAGCTCGCCGCACTTGAGTCTCTGCTCGCTGGCATCACTACCTCGCTTGACATGTATTACTTGCCAGACGCGGCGGTCGCCGTAGCGAAATCAAGTGGTATGCGACTACAAACTGGACCAAACTTTTTAGAGTCCGATGGCCCCGAGCCTCTCAAGTTTGATGATCGTCTGAAGTGGGCCTCTCAATGGCTTGAAGCACCACGAGACACGATCGGCACCACTGGTTGGGTTGCACCTCACAGCACCTATTTGCTCGGCGAAGAGCAACTGCGTGTACTCGCCGACCTAGCGGCAAGATTCGAAGCACGAATTCATGTTCACGCGTCAGAAACAGTTGGTGAAATGCAACTTGTTGCCAAGCGTCACGGTGGTCGCAGTCCGATTCAAGTTCTTGACGATACAAAATTATTGCGCCGAGCCGTGCTTGCCCACGGAGTTCATCTAAGCGATACCGATATTGAGTTGATTGCACAAAATTCAGCGACCGTCGTTCATTGTCCTGCTTCAAATTTCAAACTTGCAAGCGGCGTTGCCAGAGTTTTAGATCTGCAGCGCGCAGGCGTAAACGTCGCACTCGGCACCGATGGTCCGGCATCGGGCAATGACATCGATTTGTGGATTGCGATTCGTCTCGCGGGATACATGCAAAAAACTTTCGCCAAGAATCCCGCCGTGTTACCTGCTGTCGACCTTGTGCGCATGGCAACAATCAATGGTGCTCGAGCACTGCAACTTGATCACATGATCGGTTCTATCGAAGTCGGCAAGCGCGCTGATGTAATCATTCTTGATGCAGACTCACCATCGCTAACACCAAACTTTGATCCACATACAACAATTGCTACGAGCGTGACCAGGGCAGATGTTCGTCACGTACTGGTCGACGGCAACATTGTGGTGCGTGATCGCAAGTGTCTGACTATTGACCACAAATCTTCCGTCAATAAAGTTAAATTGCTGGGCAAACAAGTATTGGCAAGTGTCAACAATAACTAGATCGATATTTCGCACTACTCTTGCCTACGGCATGACTAAACCAATCGACTGGGCGTTGCTTAGAAGCACTGCTTTGGCTGTGGCGAAAAATGCATATGCACCGTATTCAAAGTTCAGAGTTGGTGCTGCAGCACTCGTAGACGACGGACGAATAATCACGGGTTGCAACGTTGAAAACGCGTCATATGGCATGACTCTTTGCGCCGAGTGCGGTGTAGTAAGCGAGTTGGCGCGTTCGGGTGGTGGACGATTAGTTGCCATCTGCACGGTCGGCAATGACGAAGCCGTCACGCCATGCGGTCGATGTCGACAATTGCTTTGGGAGCACGGCGGAGCAAACATGTTGCTCGAAGTAAACGGCGAGCCACGCAAACTCAGCGAAATGTTGCCAGTTGCGTTTCCAGAAGAGTCAGTTTTTGTCAATCCGAAAGCTGACTAGCAACGATGCTCACTCACGACGGTTTAACCTCTGCACAAGTTGATTTCTTTAGTCAAAACGGATATCTAGTTTTGCCTAACTTTGTCGACGAAGACGCCTGTTTGAAACTGCGCGCGCAGGCAATGTTGTTGGCCGAAAAATATTGTCCGTCGCCACAAGAGGCAACAGTTTTTACGGCTGACGGCACAGCTTTGCATGCGTCAGACGACTATTTTTTGACCAGTGGCGACAAGATTCGCTGCTTTTTTGAAAAAGATGCATTCGATGAACACGGCGAGTTGCGCCAAGACGCCCATCTTTGCCTCAACAAACTTGGTCACGCCATGCACGATCTCGACCCTGTGTTTAAAGACTTCAGCCACTCGACTCAATTGGCGGCGGTTGCTGATTCGGTTGGCTTTAAACAGCCGCAACTGTTGCAGTCGATGTACATCTTTAAACAGCCGCGAATAGGTGGAGAAGTCACTTGCCATGTCGACCACACGTATTTATGGACCGAGCCACAATCGGTAATCGGTTTTTGGTTCGCAATTGACGACGCGACCACTCAGAACGGATGCATGTGGGCGCTTCCTGGTGGGCACCGCATACCGGTAAAGTCGCGCAATCGTCTGACTCCAGATCGCAAATCAACCTTCAATGAAGTTTTTGATTCGACACCATACCCAACTGAAGGGCTCGTGCCTCTTGAGGCAGAACGTGGCACGCTGATTTTGCTCAACGGCACTTTGCCTCACCGATCGGGCGCCAACACGAGCGACAAGCCACGACATGCGTACACGATTCATGCCATCGACGCAACGGCGAACTACCCAGATGACAATTGGCTACAACGAAAGTCGTTGCCCATGACAGGCTTTTTGAATTAGTCGGCCAAAATTACTTTTGTCGCAGACGTTCCAAGTCGTGATGCGCCAGCGTTGATCATTTCAAGTGCCGATTCACGAGTGCGAATGCCGCCACTTGCTTTAACCCCAATTGAATCGCCTACTGTCGAGCGCATCAACTGCACAGCATGCACGCTTGCACCACCTGACTTATGGAAACCTGTCGAGGTTTTTACAAAATCGGCACCGTTCGCAACTGCAACTCGACACGACATAACTATTTGCTCGTCCGTAAGTGCTGCAGACTCAATGATTACTTTCAATTTGGCTGAGTCTGCAATGCTCTTGCGAACTTTTGAAATTTCGTCGCCAAGTTCTAGCCACATCGAGCCGAACACGAAGCCTAGATTTACAACCATGTCGATCTCTGAAGCTCCGTGTTCAACAGCGCGGGCAGCCTCAAATGCCTTAGTTGCGGCCGTGTGTGCGCCAGATGGAAAGCCTGTTACGCATGCGAGTGAGATTTCGCCGGACAACAATCCACTTGGTATCGGCAAAAGTGAAGGAGATATACAAACTGCCGCGACTTTCATCTCGTTGGCTTCTTTGCATAGATTGACGATGTCTTGAGTCGTTGCTTCGGGCGATAGCAAAGTGTGATCGATGAACTTCGCGAGCTCAAAGGGCGTCATTACATATTTACCCTAATTCGCCGCTGCGCTTTTTTGAGAACCAGCAAAGCAAGGTAGCGTTTCGCCCTGAGATGGCAACACTTCGGTTCAACTACGGCACGATGGGCTCTGGAAAGAGCACGCTTGCACTGCAGATTAACCACAACTTAACTAGCCGTGGCTTGGCCGGTTTACTGCTGACAAAACTCGACCGCGACGGAGGCCAAGTGACAAGTCGACTTGGTGTCTCAACGCCCGCAATTGAAATGGAGCCCGGGTTAAATCTTTACGAATTAGCCATTTCAAGAATGCCGCTGCAATTTATCGTCTGC